>CANRHS010000076.1 GCA_947630495.1 uncultured Bacilli bacterium
TACAAAACTTGTCAAGAAAAAAAGATAAGTTTTTTCAAAAAATTACCTTTTTTCATTTATAGGCTGTGAATAGTAACAGAATAACTTGAATAATTCAAGTTTTTTTCATTTTTCCTTGACAAAGAATGGGAATTTCAAGTAGAATAATTAACCAAGGAGGTTAGGTTATATGAAAAAAGAAAAAATTCAAGAAATTAAGAATAATTTAAAGGAGAAAGTTAAAAAGGAAGATAAGAAAGAAGAAAAATATCAAAAGGCAATTGTAACATCAAGAGTTTTATTTGTTTCAGTTTTAGATAAGATCTATTTAGTTATCCTTGGAATCTGGTTTATAATTTGGACTATTTTTAATTTTAGTGGAGATATATCTAGTTTAAATTATGGTTTCTTTAGAAGACTTGGAAATGAAGTTATTTTTATAATTATTTTATTTATTGTTTATTTATTTTTAAATTGGTTATATAAATGCGTTGCTAAAACAATGCTATGTTTAACCAAAGATGAAGTTTATCGGGAACATTATATACCTTTTAAAAGAACCGAAGATACTATTCCTTTAAATAAGATTACTAAGGTTAGTACAGTTAATTTTTTATGGATATTTAGAAGTGTTATTATTCATCAATATCATGCATTTCCACTTATATTCTTTACTTGGAATAATCAAGAGTTTAAAGATGAGTTAACTAATTTACTTACTAAGAGAACTGATAAGATTGAGAATGAATATAAGAATAGAAATATAATTACTAAAGAAATGTACAAAATGGTTTTTTATGTTGGAATTGTAGTTCTTGGTATTATTACTTTACTTGGTATTATTAGATTATTTGCTTTTATGTTTAGTAATGAAAGAAATATAGCAGGAACTTATTCATATAATACTTATAAAATAGTTTTAAATAAAAATGGTACTTGTGATATTTCTAAATTAGAAGATAATTCGTCTGATTGTACTTGGACTTATGATAATGAAGATAAAGAAGTTGAATTAGATTATAAGATTAAATATGGCAGTTTTTATACAACTGATGCAACAAAGATTATTAATTATGATGCTAAGAAAAAAGTTATTGAATATAACGGAATGAAATTTAGTAAATAAGGCTTGGATTGTTCCAAGTTTTTTAATTGTGTATTTTTTGTGAAAATTGTATAATTTATTTGAATTTTGTGTTATAATGGTTTAGTAAAAATAAAAAGGCAGTATAGGTGGTGAAATATGGAATTTATTAGATTTAATGGAGTTACAAAGCAATACAAGAATGGTGTTGTTGCTATCTATGATTTAAATTTAAGTATTGAAAAAGGTGATTTTTGTTTTATAATTGGTGGGTCTGGTTCAGGTAAATCTACTTTAATTAAGATGCTTTATAGGGAAGAGAAACCAACGAGAGGAGAAATTATTTTAGGTGGATTAAAAGTTAATAAACTAAGAAACTCTAATGTATATAAATTAAGAAGAAGACTTGGGATAGTTTTCCAGGATTATAGGTTATTACCTAAGTCTAATGTTTATGAAAATGTTGCGTTTGCCTTAGAGGCAATTGGTGCGAAGAAGAAAGATATTAGACCTAAAGTTTTAAAGGCTGTTGAGTTAGTTGGATTAAAAAGTAAATTAAGAGATTATCCTGAGAATTTATCAGGTGGAGAACAACAAAGAGTTGCAATTGCAAGAGCAATAGTAAATGAGCCTAAACTTTTAATCTGCGATGAACCGACTGGTAATTTGGATCCAAATATGAGTATGGAGATTGTTGACTTACTTGAAGAAATTAATAAAAAAGAGGGAACAACAGTTGTCATGGTAACTCATGATAAGGCAATTGTTGATAAAAAGAAAAAACATGTAATAGCCCTTAAAGAAGGACATTTATATAAGGATTATAAGGAGGGTGAGTACATAGATGAGATTCTTTAGAATATTAGGAAGAAGTATAAGAGATGCATTTAAAAGTGTTGGAAGAAACTTATCTTTATCACTTGCTAGTATTTCTTGTATAATTATTACGCTTATAATTGTTGCTTTATCAATTATAGTAACTTATAATGTTGATAACTTTTCAAGTGAATTAAAGAAAGATTTAACAATTGTAGCCTTTGTTTCAAATGATGCTGATAATTTTGATGTTGATAAATTAAAACTTGATATTGAAGATATTGGTAATGTTGCATCCGTTACTTATAAAGATAAAAAAGAAATAAAAGAAGAAATGATGAAGGAAGATGAAGCATTCTTAAATGTTATGAAAGAATGGGATGAAGAAGAAAATCCTTTACAAAATACTTATTTAATTAAAGTTGATGATATTGAAAAAATAGGTGAGACTGCAACGGCAATTAATAATTTAGATGCTATCGATACCGTTAAATATGGTGAAGGAATGGTTGATCAGTTAGTAACAGTTTTTAAAGTTGCTCAAAGAGTATCAATTGTTGCCGTTATTGCTTTAATCTTAATGACCATGTTCTTGATTGTTAATACAATTAAACTTACAATCTTCTCAAGAAAAAGAGAAATATCTATTATGCGACTTGTTGGAGCAAGTAACTTTGGTATTAAACTTCCTTTTGTTGTTGAAGGAATGATACTAGGATTTATTGGTTCTTTAGTTCCAGTCGGTTTAATGATATATGGTTATAAAGCATTATATGATTACTTTGGCGGTAGATTATTCACGGATATTATTAGACTTGTTAAACCATTTCCATTTATTTACTATGCATCAGCAATTGTTGTTGTAATAGGAATAGTTGTTGGTATGCTTGGAAGTGGAAGAGCTGTTAGAAAGTATTTAAAAGTGTAAGTGTTACTAAGTAATGCTTTCTTTTTTTAAATAAATTAGCACTCTCTATTGACAAGTGCTAATTTTTGAGTATAATAGGTATTGAAATATGAATTTAAGTCATATTATAAAAGAGGTGATAATTATGTATCCTAATAATGAAAAGGAAGAAAATGTTTTAGAAAAATATGGTCGAGATATAACACTTGATGCTAAAAATGGAAAAATTGATCCGGTTATTGGTCGTGATGAAGAGATAAGGGGAATTACTAGAATTTTATCTAGAAAGACTAAAAATAATCCGGTTTTAATTGGAGAGCCAGGTGTTGGAAAAACGGCTATTGTTGAAGGACTTGCTAATAGAATTGTTGCAGGTGATGTTCCAAATAGTTTAAAGGATAAAAAAGTTTGGGAACTTGACCTTGCGAGCCTAATTGCAGGAGCCAAGTATCGTGGTGAATTTGAAGAAAGACTTAAAAATGTCTTAAATGAAATCAAGAAAAGTGAAGGTAATATCATCATGTTTATTGATGAAATTCATATGATTGTTGGAAATGGTGCTGAAGGTGCCATGGATACTTCGAATATCCTAAAACCAATGCTTGCTCGAGGAGAGATTCATGTAATTGGAGCAACAACTTTAAATGAATACCGAAAATACATCGAAAAAGATGGAGCCTTAGAAAGAAGATTTCAAAAGATTAAGGTATCTGAGCCAACTGTTGAAGATACTATTACAATTTTAAGAGGTTTAAAAGAAAGATTTGAAATCCATCATGGTGTATCAATTACGGATAAAGCCTTAATTTCTGCCGCAACTTTGTCTAATCGTTATATAACAGATAGATATTTGCCTGATAAAGCGATTGACCTTGTTGATGAAGCCTGTGCAACCATCAGAGTTCAAATGGATTCTGTTCCAATTGAACTTGATACAATAACTAGAAATATTTTATCTTTAGAAATTGAAAAACAAGCAATTAAAAAGGAAAAAGATGAGTTATCCAAAAATAGACTAGAAGAAATAGAAAAAGAACTTGCTAACTTAAAAGGACAAGAAGCTAAACTTAAAGACGCATGGAATCATGAAAAGGAATTAAACGATAAAATTAAAGCCAAAAAGAAAGAGTTAGAAAATGCTAGATTTACTTTACAAACGGCTGAAAATAGATATGATTTAGAAACGGCTGCACGATATAGACATGGTGAAATTCCAAGAATTGAAAAGGAACTTGAAGAATTAAATAAAATTGAAAAAAATAGAATTTTAAGTGATACAGTTAATGAAGAAGATATTGCTTATGTTATTTCTAAATTAACAAATATTCCTTTAACAAAACTTGTTTCTAGTGAGAAAGAAAAACTATTAGGTTTATATGATAACATGAAGAAGAATGTTATGGGACAAGATGAGGCTTTAAAATTAGTTGCTGATTGCATCTTAAAAAGTAGAAGTGGTATCAAAGACCCAAATAGACCAATTGGTTCCTTCATTTTCTTAGGTCCAACGGGAGTAGGAAAAACGGAAGTTGCTAAGACTCTTGCTTATGAATTATTTGATGATAAGAGTCATATGGTTCGAATTGATATGAGTGAGTATATGGAGAAATTCAGTGTCTCAAGACTTATTGGTTCTCCTCCTGGATATGTTGGATATGAAGAGGGTGGCGAGTTAACGGAAGCCGTAAGAAGAAATCCTTATAGTATTGTCTTATTTGATGAAATTGAAAAGGCTCATCCGGAAGTTTTAAATTTGTTACTGCAAATTCTTGATGATGGAAGAATAACCGATTCTAATGGTCGAACAGTTGACTTTAAAAATACAATTATTATTATGACAAGTAACTTAGGAAGTGAATATGCTTTAAATAATGATACTGATTCCGTTTTAAAAGAATTAAAAGAAACCTTTAGACCAGAGTTTATCAATAGAATTGATGAAATAGTTATCTTTAAACCATTAACTAAAGAGGTAATTTATCAAGTATTAGATAAAATTATTAAAGAAATAGAGGATAGACTTTCTGATAAAAATATTAAATTAAACTTAACTAAAGAAGCTAAAGATTACTTAGTTGAAATTGGTTATGATGTAAATTATGGTGCAAGACCATTAAAAAGAGTTGTTTCTAAAACCTTAGAAGTTTTACTTGCTAATGCCTTGATAAGTGGTGAAATTAGTTATGGTGAAACAGTAACTTTTGATTTTAGAGATAATCAGTTAGTTATTAGATAAATATTAAAAGACAGTAAATGATTTATTCAAATATTGTCTTTTTTCTTGATACTATTTTAAAGTATAATAATTTGCATAATAAACATTTTATATCATTATTTATCTATAAAAAATACATCTTTAAAATTCTAAATCTATTGCAAAGCCAAAAAAAATAAGGTATAATATACAATCGACAAGGAGGAATCGTGGAAAAAATAGATGAGATTAAAAAAATATTAACATTTTATGTACAAGCAAATAAATTAAAAACTACAATTATTGATGAAATTAATAATTATAGTGTTGCTGATAATATTTTTGGAAGTATGATGTTAGCAATAGCAATGGATTCGGAATTTAAGGAAACTGATAATATTGGAAAGTTATTGAGAATGATGCTATTAGATGATTTTTCAAAATTAAATCCAGATTATAATATTCAAGATTCTTTAAAAAAAGGAAAACAATATAAAAAGGAAATAGATGAAGCACGTTTTTTACAAACTAAAGAGGCAAAACTTATTTTTAAATATAAAATGTTAGATTTTTCTTTAACTAAGTTAATTTCAGAACAAGGAAATTCATTGGAATATTCAGACTTATTAAAAGAAGGATTTAAAATTTTAATGCCTAAAAATTCTCTTGAATATTCTAAATATGAAGAAGTTTTTAAGTTTTATTATCTTAATTTTAGGTTAAAGAACAAGGTTAGAAGTGGTTGGGATAGTAAACATTGGAATATTAACTCTGAAAGAATAGAAAGAATATCAGAGCATGTTATAGGGACAATCGCTTTGGCAATAGCAATGGATTCAGAATTCGATTATAATGAAGAAATAGATTTTAATAGAAATTTTAAAATAGATAAAATTATTAAAATTCTCTCTATTCATGAACTTGGAGCAACCTTAATTGGAGATATAACTCCTTTTGATGGGGTTACTCTTATACAAAAGAAAGAAATTGAACGTAAAGCAATAATTGATGCTACTGGTAATTTAAGCGATAAAAAAAGTTTAATAGAACTACTTTTTGATTTTAGTGAACAATTTTCTAATGAATCAAAATTTGCTCATTTCTGTGATAAAATAGAATCAGATTTGCAATCTAAATTTTATCAAGATATTGGATTATATCGTTCTTTAGATAATCAAAGCAATAATTGTGTATTTGAAAATCCTAAAGTTCAGCAAATGGTAAAAAATGGTGCACAAATGGCATTTGATATATGGTATGATTGGGATATAAATATATATAAGTATAGTTATAGTTTTCCAGAATTTGCTGATATGTTAAGAGTATTAAAAGATAATAATTTATTCACTTTAAATAATGGAGAAACTAAACAGCAAGTAGAACCTTCTGTTGATAAAACTTTAACCCTTAAATTAAAAAAAGATGATTTTAAGCATTAATACTTAAGGTCATTTTTTTTAGTTTCATTTAAAATTTTTTCAACTTCTTTTCTTTAATTTTTTTATTAATTTTTCATGAACTGGTCTAATAAAGTCACACATTGTTTCATCTGTTGCTTCTTCAAAAGGAATCCATTTAACACCTTTAGATTCATCTTCTCTATATACAAGAGGTATTTTATCATCTGCTTCCATTAAATATAATACATCTAAATGAAGATGGGCTGAAACATATTTTCCATGTTTGATATGACCTATTACAGGAGCAGAATGAATAGAAAAAATATTTTTATCTAAGACTTTAGCCTTTAATCCGGTTTCTTCTTCTACTTCTCGGACTGCAACACTTAACAAATCAGATTCTCCATCTGCATGTCCTCCAGGATAAATCCACCCATCATTTATTTTATGGTAAACAACAATCATTTTAGTTCGTTCTTTATTTACAACAAAGGCTGATGCTGAAAAATGTCCAAAGATATTATCTCTTGTTAAAACATCATCAAAAGAATTAATAAATTTTAAAAATTGTTCCTTATCTCTTTCTTCTTGTTCATTAAATGGGATATAGTTTTCTAATTCTTCTTTTAAATTCATTTTAATACGCCTCTTAATAAGTATACCATATTTTTTTGAAATTTTTAAAAATAGTTACTATTCACAGCCTATAAATGAAAAAAGGTAATTTTTTGAAAAAACTTATCTTTTTTTCTTGACAAGTTTTG
>CANRHS010000077.1 GCA_947630495.1 uncultured Bacilli bacterium
CTTCTTCTTACATGTAAAACTCTATTTATTTTAATAAAAATATCTTTATATTTTAAATCATTTTTAAAATCTAAACTATTTAAAATATTTTGTTCATCTTCACTTAAGGTTGCTAAGGCATAATCTATTTCTTCTTTAGTATAATTTTTAAAACGAAGATAAATATCTTTCCGACATTTATTAACTCTAAAGTTAATACCATTTCGCATCTTTTTTAATAATGAACGCATTTTTTTAATTACTCGGTTATAAAAGAAGGAATAATCTATTTTTTTTAGATTAGTTTTATTTAAATGTAATAAATCATTTCCAAATATAAAGATTGCTAATTTTTTATTTTCTTCTGGTAATAAATTAAATATATAATCTACCTCTTCTTTTTGATAATCTTTAAAAAAATCATATAGAGTTTGCATAATACTACCACCCCTTTAAAACTGGTTGCTATTATACCAAATTGTAAAATAAAAGTCAAGAAAAAAAATTTACAAAAATTACTTAAATTTGTAGAAAAAAAATGAAAAATATAGTATACTTTAATATAGGTGATAAAATGAATTATCCTAATGGAATAAAAAAAGGGAATGATAATAAATATATTACCTATAAAAATCGGGGAATGACCTTAGAAAATGATTTAAATCAAACTAATCAATATTATATTGATAATGATATTGCTTATATTTATAAAAAGCCTACTCCTATTAAGGTAGTTAAAGCAGATTATAATACTAATGGTAGAGTTATTAAGGAAGCTTACTATAGTGAACCATCAACTACAGATTATAATGGTATTTATAAAGGATATTATATTGATTATGAAGCTAAAGAAACTAAGAATAAGAGTTATTTTCCCTTATCAAATATTCATGCACATCAAATAACACATTTAAGACATATAGAAAATAGTAAAGGAATTAGTTTTTTAATAGTTAGATTTACAAGTTTGAATTTAACTTATTTATTACCTACTAAAGATTTTTTAAATTATATAGATAATAATAAGAAAAGTACGATTCCTATAAGTTATTTTGAAAGTTATGGATATTTAATAAAAGAAAAATATATTAAAAGAATTGATTACTTAGAAATTGTTGATAAAATATGGAGGTTATCATGAATGAGAGTAAAAATAAGAAAAATGTAAAGGTTAAAAAGAAAGCAGGAATACCTGAGAAAGAAGTTAAGTCAAGAGTTAAAATGCAAGAAGGAAGTATTAAACTTAAGACGGGATTAATTATTTGTTTAGTTACAACTTTAATTATTACGGCTATTTTCTATTTCCTATTTGATAGTTTTATTGCAATTATCACAGCGATTGGCTTACTTATAATCTTTGGTTTTACAGGACTTATGAGGGCAAGTAAGAAGAATAAGAAAAAAAGAAAGGCTTTAAGAGTTATTTTAATTATTTTCTTAGTCTTTGCAATTATTGGAGTATTAGCCGTTGGTGGTTTTGCTGTTTACATTGTAATTGAAGCTAATCCTAAGTATAAACCTGAGTTATTAAGAGAAAAACAATCAACTATTCTATATGATAATGAAGGACACGAATTTGCAAAACTTGGTCAAATAAGAGAAAATGTTAGTTATGAAGAATTACCTGAAATATATATTGATTCTTTAATTGCAACTGAGGATTCACGTTTCTTCCAACATAATGGAGTTGACCTTGCAAGATTCTCAAAAGCCGCATTCTTACAGTTACTTGGTAAAGATGATGCCGGTGGAGGTTCAACTATCACGATGCAAGTTGTTAAAAATAATTTAACAGATACAGTTAGTACTGGTATTGAAGGTATTATTCGTAAGTTTAGTGATATCTATCTTGCCGTATTTAAACTAGAAAAAGATTATACGAAAGAACAAATAATTGAGTTTTATGCTAATAACCATTTATTAGGTGGAGCTTGGGGAGTTGAAGAAGCAAGTAAATATTACTTTAATAAATCGGCTAAAGATTTAAATATTGCGGAGTCTTCCCTTCTTGCGGGAATGTACCGTGCACCTGAAACTTATAATCCTTTTAAAAATCCTGAGAATGCCACGAAAAGAAGACAGACAGTTTTAAATTTAATGGTAAGACATGGGTATATTACAAGAGAAGAAGCTGATCTTGCAAACTCCGTTCCCGTTTCATCCCTTCTAACCGTAAGTAGCAGTACCCAAAATAAATATCAAGGTTATATTGATACTCTATGTGAAGAAATAAAAGATAAATATGGACTTAATCCTCGAACTACTTCAATGTTAGTATATACTAATATGGATCGAAAAAAACAAGATGCTGTTAATGATGTTGCAAGTGGTAAAAGTTATGATTGGTTAAATGAATGGGTTCAAGCTGGTTCGGTTATCCTTGACTCGGAAACTGGTAAAGTTGAAGCATTGCTTTCTTATCGTACTGGTAATGAAACAATCGATGCTTGGAACTATGCTACCGATACAAAACGGCAAATAGGATCAACGGCTAAACCATTATTCGACTATGGTCCTGGTATGGAATATAATAATTGGTCAACCTATACTTTATTTGATGATAGTCCATACACTTATACAAATGGTCCTGCTATCAATAACTACGATGGTGCTTATAAAGGTATAATTACTTTGCGACAAGCCTTATCTGATTCAAGAAATATTCCGGCTTTAAAGGCTTTCCAACAACTTGATAAGAAAAAGGTAATTGAATTTGTTACAAATATTGGAATTACGCCTGAGATTCAAAATGGTACGTTACATGAAGCGCATGCAATTGGAGCATTTGATAGTACTAGTCCAATGCAAATGGCGGGAGCATATCAAATCTTCTCAAATGGAGGATACTATACTGAACCATACCTTGTTTCAAAGATCATTTTAAGATCAACTGGTGAAGAAATTAATGCAAGTGTTGAGACTAAACAAGTTATAAGTGATTCAACGGCTTATATGATAACTGATGTCTTAAAAGATATCGTTTCTAATAGAATGCGAAATGGCAGATATAAAATAACTGATAATTTTGCTGCGAAAACTGGTACAACTAACTATGATTCAAGTTTATGGAAACGTTATCCAAATCTTGCTAGTGATGCTGTTAAAGATTGTTGGGTTATGGGATATACTAATAAAACCGTTATTTCCTTGTGGTATGGTTATAAGGATTTAGATCCTGAACATCTTGATCGAGTTTTACATTGGAATCCAGCAACTGTTCAAAGAGAAGCACTATTTAATGCTTTAGCAAATGCAGCCTTTGATCATGATGGAACAGATTTTGAAATGCCAAGCAGTGTTGTGGAAGTTGGAGTTGAGGCTGGAAGTAATCCACCAATGCTACCAAGTAGCAATACTCCAAGTAATAGAATTGTCTATGAATTATTTAAAAAAGGAACTGAACCTACAGAAACTTCAAATGCTTATTCGAAACTAGATGCACCTACGAACTTCACAGTTAATTATTCTAATAATAAAGTTAAATTATCTTGGGATAAAGTGCTTGATCCTGGTTATATTTCAAATGGTGTTTTAGGATATTATATTTACTTTGATGATAAAGAAATTGCCTTTACAACGAAAACTTCTTATACAATTGATGATTTAGATTCTTACTTAGGTAAATATACAATTAGAACTGGTTATAAGAATACAAGTAATAGTATGTCTAATCCGGTTAGCAAGGTTCTTGCAAGTGAAAAATCTTATACTTTAAGTTTCAAAGGAAATAGTAGTACTTATATAAATGCTGGTGAAGGAATTGAAAAATCTTTATATGATGGTTCCTTAGTTGTTCTAAAAGAAGATGGTAAAGAAATTAAAGGCTTTAAAGTCTCTGTAACTATTACTGATGATGCTGGCAATACTGTTAGTGCTCCAAGTAGTTTTGAAGCTAATACTTACACAGTTTCTTATACAGTTACCTACAATGGAGCAACTTATACAGATCCTAATATAAATAATAAAATTATAATTAAACCATCCGAATCTCAACAACAAACTCCTTCAACCGAGGATACTGATGATTAAAAAAAGAATGCGATAAGTTCGTATTCTTTTCGTTTTAATCAAAGGTTATATTTTTTATTCTTCCTTCTTTAACATCATTTATAATTAAATTATAAACTTTTAAGTAATCAATTTCCCCTTCTCTTTTTAAAGAATTAGTATTTTTACCAATTATATCAAAGATATTTTCGAAATTATCTACTTTATATCTTTCTTTTAAAATATTAGGATATCTTTCTGATAGTACTTTTATAATATATCTTGCTACTTCTTCTTTATCTAAAATATCTTCATTAATGGAAGTTAAACTTGCAAGATTAAGTCCAACTTCTTTAGTTTCAATTTTAGGATATAATATTCCTGGAGTATCCAATAGTTCAATCGTATTACTTACCTTAGTAAAACTTAAAGCTTTAGTAACTCCGGCCTTATTTCCTGTTTTTAAAGTATTCTTTCCAAGGATTCGGTTAATTAAAGTACTCTTTCCAACATTAGGGACTCCAACTACCATGGCTCTATAGATTCTTGGTTTTAATCCCTTCTTTTTTCGAGATTCATTAATATCACTTAATAAATCATTAGTTAAATTAATTAAAGACTTAATATCATTATTGGAAGTATTCTTTAAGTCAAAAACTAAAACCGGATACTTCTTTTTAAATTCCTCTAAAATTTCATTAGTTCTTTCCTTATCACATAAATCGTACTTAGTAACAATAATAATTCTCTTCTTATCCTTAATTAAATCAT
The DNA here is from genome assembly GCA_947630495.1 of uncultured Bacilli bacterium. Classification (GTDB taxonomy): domain Bacteria; phylum Bacillota_I; class Bacilli_A; order RF39; family UBA660; genus RUG591. Next base: position 4,738 of record CANRHS010000077.1, read on the forward strand.
CTAAATCAATTATTCTTGATGATATTGGCATTCTTGCATCTATAACTTCATAGACAATATCAATTAAATCTAATTTTTCTCTAATTTCCCTTTTAGCCTTTTGCATATGGCCTGGAAACCAATTAATAATAGTATCATTCATTTTTATCACTCCTTTTTTAATTAACTTTTGAGATAATTCAGTCGGCACTGCCGACCAAATTGGTAGTCCAAAAATTTTATCTTACAATTAGTATCATTCATTTTTATAATTTTCTAAAAAATCATATATAAATTATAAATTTTTAATTTTCTTCTATTAGGACTTCCGTCGGAATTTCCGACGGTGTTATTTTTATCAAGTTATAATGAAAATTTATATTTAATCTTTTAAAATCATTCCATATCCTAAACCTGCATCTGTTCTTTTTATAAATCCAAATTTTTCATAAAATTTTTCTTTACCTTTAGATGCTCCTAAATATACTCTTAAACTTTGATTTTCTTTTTTCAATTCTTTTATTTTTTCTAACAATTTATTCATTATCAATGTTCCAATTTTTTGAGATTGATATTCTGGTTTAACCATTATATCATGTATATAAATAAAGCAAATAGCATCACCTATTAATCTTCCATAACCAATTATTTGATTATCATCATAAATACTTACAGAATAAAATGTATTATCTAAAGCAATTTTAGAAACTTTTTCATCATATGCTCCCCAACCAACAGCATCATAAAGTAAATTAAATTCTTGAACATTCTTATTATTTTCTTTAATACTTATTTTCATAAACTCTACACTCCTTTACATTTTTTTATTAATAGAAATTACTCTTTTTTATCAAGTTCATCTCTATTTTCATTTAGATATTTATTATAAAAATTATCCATCGAAGATATATATTTTTGATCTTGTATTACCCTATATTTTTCATATTCACTTTCGGCTTTATCCACTGCTACTTTAAGAGAAATCTTACCGGAATGTGTTAAAATATTTTTTTCTCTAAATTTTAATAATTTATCAGTTACATTTATCCAGTCATTCATAGTCATTACTGTATGTTCATAAGCCATATCTTCAGCATAATCTAAGAATGCTATAGTTAAACGATTTAATTTAGTTAATTCTTCTTCAGTTAAATAGTTTTTAGCAATTGAAACATCATATTTATATATTAAACCATCTGGACTATTTTTCCAATTAGTAAGTCCCATATTTTCTTTATTGGCATTTGCTCTTGTATAAATTAGTTCAGCGGCTGTATGACCTGAAATAGCGTAATGAAGTTTATTTTGAACAATCTTAAAAAATGTGTATGCTTCTTCTGCTTTAGGATTATAATCTAATGAAGTTGCAATAAATAAATCAGTAATTTTTTGATAAGACATTCGTTCACTTACTCTGATAGTTTTAATTCTTTCTAATAACTCATCAAAGTATTTAGTGCCAAATTTATTTCCATTTATAAATCTTTCATCATTTAAAGCAAAACCTTTTATCATATATTCTTTAAGTATTTTAGTTGCCCAAATTCTAAATTCTGTTGCCTTTTTAGAATTAACTCGATATCCTACTGCAATTATTGCATCTAAATTATAAATTCTTGTTTTATAATTTTTGCCATCAGGTGCAGTTATCGAGGATTCCTCGATAACTGAATTTTCATTTAATTCTTCACTTTTGAAAATATTTTTTAAATGTAAAGAAATATTATCTACACTGCAATCAAAAACCTTAGCCATTCCTTTTTGAGTAAGCCATAAAGTTTCATCTTTATATATTGCATCTACAACTATATCGCCATCTTTATTCTTATAAATTAATAAATTATTTTTCTCTTCAATTTTATTCATTACGCTACCTCCATCAATTATTCATTTTCTTTTCTATATCTTATTAAAGATATAGTACCTGATATTATTTCTAAAATATTACCAATAATTACAACATAAGCACCTACCATATAATTATAATATATCCAAATGAAGGCTGCAATTAAAACAACAATTCTAATCCATTTAGCTTTCTTTAAGTATGATGAAATTGTATAAAAAATTGTTATTATAATTGGAATTAAAGATAAATAACCATTATAAGTAATTATTCCAAGGATTATTAATAAAGAAATAAAACCAATTAACCAAACCTCTGGAACTTTTCTTCTCTCTTTCTTTTTTCTATAAAATAAATAACATCTAATAGTTGATACAAAGTTCATCGAAGCTGCACTTAATACACCTAAAACTAAATACTCTATTGTAGAACAAAAGTAATTTTTGAATAAATTCAAAAATCACTCGAAAGCCTCGCGGCTTTCTTTTTCTACTTCATAGGAT
>CANRHS010000078.1 GCA_947630495.1 uncultured Bacilli bacterium
TATTTAGAATAATCGAGGCTAAGAAAGTAGCTCTTTCTTTATGTTCATAATTACTGAAGAAAGTCCTTCCAAATCTATCTTTAATTAAAGGAATAATTTCTCCCGTCTTTAAATTCATAATTTCTTCTTTAATTGATAATCTTTTATACATAACTAAACTCCTTTCTCGCTATATAGCCAATTTTGCATGCATGTATTACCGTAATAACATATAAAAAAATAAGTGTCAAAAAAGCAATTTTGAAAATTGAGACGATTTTTGCCTCAATTTCTTGATTTGAACGAACTCACCATTTATTTTGTAATTTAGAAAATACAAAAAGTTAAGATTTAAGATATATTTGAAACAAAAAAACTTTTTTTGACTTAATTTTTGAAATTGTATAAAAATACAATATATATAATACATAATTATAAATAAAATAAGGAATATTTAGATGTAAAAGTTTTGCTAAAAAAATAAAAAAGTTATGAAAAAAAAGTGAATTCTTTAATTTGCAATAAGTTATATAAGGTACATATATTGCTATTATTATTAAGTAAAACTTTAGTTTAGACTAAAAAATTAAAATATACTAAAAAATAAAAGTGTCAAATTATTGCCTAACCTTTGAAAAAGTTTTGAAAACTTGATATAATTAAGTAGGTAAAGGACAGGTAGTATGAAAAGAAGTGAAGTAGATAGAACAAAATTAGCCCCAATGATGGCTAAGTATATGGAAATAAAAGATAATTATGAAGATACTTTAATTTTCTTTAGATTAGGAGATTTCTATGAAATGTTCTTTGAGGATGCAGAGATTGCTAGTCGGGAATTAAGTTTAACATTAACTGGAAGAAACGCAGGACTTGAAGAAAGAGTTCCCATGTGTGGAGTTCCTTATCATGCTTATCAAGGATATGTTTCTAAATTAATTGAAAAAGGTTATAAGGTTGCAATCTGTGAACAATTAACCGATCCTAAAGAATCTAAAGGAATGGTTGAAAGAGATATTGTTCAAGTAATAACGAAAGGTACAGTTTTAGATAACTTAAACTTTGCAAATGACAATAACTATATTGCAAGTGTGTATGACTTTTCCTATTCTTATGCCTTAACTTATGCTGATATTTCAACTGGAGATATTTATACAATGATACTATCAGATCTTGAAAGTTTATACAGAGAATTAATTAATCATAACATCAAAGAAATAATAGTTAATGATAAAATAGATAGAGAAGTCTTATATAACTTAAAAACTATTTATAATATCTTAGTAACTGTAACTAATGATATAAAAGAATACCCTGAATATAAAAAAATCTATGAAGATATAACTGATTCTAGACTCTTAACTTCTATTAAACATTTATTAACTTATGTAACAGAGACTAAGAAAAGTAGTTTAAACTATTTAAAAAAAGTAATAGTTAACTTGGAAAGTGATCATTTATTATTTGATTATCATACCAAGAAAAACTTAGAGTTAACAGAAACTATCAGAGATAACACGAGAAATAATTCTCTTTTATGGTTTTTGGATAAAACTAAAACCGCGATGGGGGCTAGGTTATTAAAACAAAATATCTTGTCCCCCCTAACTGATATTAAGAAATTAGAAAGAAGATTTAATTACATAGAAACTTTATTAACTAACTTTATCGTTAAAGAAAACTTAAGTACCTATTTAAACGATATCTATGATTTAGAAAGATTAATTGGAAGAATTAGTTATGGTAATTTAAATGCTAGAGATATGTATCAATTACTTAAATCTTTAAAGATCTTACCTAGTATTAGGGAAGAACTTAGTAAGATTAACTATGACAAGGAATTAGAAACACTTGATGATATTGTAGAACTTTTAGATAGATCAATTAATCCCGATGCTCCTTTAACTTTAAAAGAAGGGAATTTAATTAAAGATGGATATAACAGTGAACTTGATGAACTAAGAAGTATTAAGAATAATAGTAAAGATTTTATTTTAAGACAAGAAGAAGAAGAGAGAAAGAAAACCGGGATTAAAAACTTAAAGATTGGTTATAATAAAGTATTTGGCTATTACATAGAAGTAAGTAAGATGAGTGTTCCTTTAGTTAAAGATGAATTTGGTTATATTAGAAAACAAACCTTATCAACAGGTGAAAGATACATAACAGAAGCATTAAAAGAAAAAGAACAAATAATCATGAATTCGGAAGAAAAAATTATTAATCTTGAATATCAATTATTTTTAGAACTTCGAGGCAAAGTAATTGAAAAAGTAAATAATATTCAAGAAATTAGTAATGTTATAAGTGAAGTAGATTTACTTATTTCTTTAACAACAGTTGCTGATAAATATCATTTTGTAAGACCAACTTTTAATAATAATCATGAAATAAATATAATTGAAGGAAGACATCCAGTTGTTGAAGCGGTTACCAAACTTGACTATGTTCCAAATGACGTAGTTATGGATAAGAATTGTAATTGTCTTTTAATAACCGGACCTAATATGGCAGGTAAATCAACTTATATGAGGGAACTTGCAATTATAGTTATCATGGCTCAGATTGGTTCCTTTGTACCTGCTAAAAGTTGCAGTATTCCCATTTTTGATAAGATATTTACAAGAATTGGTGCGAGTGACGATCTAGTAAGTGGCGAGTCAACGTTCATGGTTGAAATGAAAGAAGCCAACTATGCTCTTTTAAATGCAACTAAGAATAGTTTAATTTTATTTGATGAGTTAGGACGCGGTACAGCAACTTATGATGGAATGAGTTTAGCCTATGCAATCCTTGAGTATATTCATGATAAAATAGGAGCCAAAACTTTATTTTCAACTCATTATCATGAATTAACGGATCTTACAAAGAAATTAAAAAAATTAAAAAATGTTCATGTTTCAGCCTTAGAAGAAAATGGTAATATTACATTCTTACATAAAGTAGTTGAAGGAGCAGTTGATAAATCATATGGAATTAATGTTGCAAGCCTTGCTAAACTTCCTGATGAAGTAATTAAGAAAGCAGAAGAAATATTATCTACATATGAAGAAAAAAGTACCAAGAAAAAAACTGAAGTTATTCAAACGAGTTTTGATTTTTCTCCTAAACAAGAAGATAATGAAGCAGTTAAAAAAATAAAGAATTTAGATATTTTAAATATAACCCCAATTGAAGCCTTAAACTTTTTATATGAAATAAAGGAGAAGTTATGATTAAATATCCAAGACCAATTAAACCTAATGATACAATAGGAGTAACGGCCACTTCCAGTGGAGTAGTAGAAAAAGAAGATATCTTAAAATTAGATTTAGCTATTAGTAATTTAGAAAATTTAGGTTTTACTATTAAAGAAACTAAGAATGTTAGAACTAATAGTAAATTTGTTAGTTCAAGTCCTGAAGAAAGAGCCAAAGAATTCATGAATTTATATCAAGATAATAATATATCTATGATTGCTCAAGTAAGAGGAGGAGAGTTCTTGATGGAAATGATACCTTACTTAGATAAAAATATTCTAAAGAAATCTAATCCGAAATGGATAACTGGTTACTCTGATTCAAGTCTTTTAAACTTTTATTTAACAACTAATTTTAACATAGCAACTGTAACTTCCATGAATATTTTTAAGTTTGGAATGCCAAAATTAGATCCATCTTTACTTCTTCATTTAGAAGTTTTAAAAGCAAATGATAAAATAATTCAAGATAACTTTAAATATTATGAAGAAGAAAGAAATCTTGATAATTCTTTTAATCTAACTAAAAAGGTAATTTATAAAAGTTTATATAAAGAAGAAAGTATTACTCTTAAAGGAAGATTAATTGGAGGTTGCATTGAAGCCATTGCTACAATAATTGGAACAAAGTATGATAATACAACTAAGTTTATTAGTGAGTTTCCTGAAGGGATCTTATGGTATTTAGAAGACTTTATGGCAAACCCCTTAGATCTTTACAGGTTACTATGGCAAATGAAAGAATCCGGTTGGTTTCAAAACTCGAATGGTTTTCTAATTGGGAGAACTAGAGCCTTAAAAGAAGTAGAAGATTTTACCTATCTTGATGCTTTACATAAAGTATTTGATGATTTGAATGTTCCTGTTATTTATGATGTTGATATTGGACATTTAATGCCAACTATCACGATTATAAATGGTTCTTTAGGGACATTTAAATATAAAAACCATAAAGGCATTTTAATTATGGAAAAGAAATAAGGAGGTATATTTTATGATAGATAAAAACAAAAAGGTTAAAAAGGAACAAGTAGTTAAAAGTAAAGAACTTTCTTTAGAAGAAAAGTTTAAGAATTACAAAGGTCCTAATTTAGCTAAAGAATTTGAATGGGATAAGCCCCGTGGTAAAGAAAGGAAATTCTAAGGAGTTTCTTTTCTTTTGTAATAAAATTGCTATTTTGTCCATGCTTTTTGACAATATTTTACATTAGAAGTCGGAATTTTGAATTTTGCTCATAAAAAAAATTTTTTCTGAAGTTTCTTGATACAAAGGTTCTTTTTTTGTATCAAGAACCATTCATAGACCCTCTGAATTTGCCAAATTGCTAGAAAAACTTGGTGAATTTACCAATTTGACACCATTTTACTTGGAAAATGTAAATTTTCAAAAGTTGACACTTTGTAGACTATGTAGTATGATAGCCTTCATTAACCGGTTAATATATCGAGAGAAATCTAAAGAAAGGAAAGAAAGATATATTTAGTTAGAAAAAATAGTATTCTCTCATACTACTAGCAAGTATATCTATAAAGTGTTATGGAAAGTATTGAAGAAATTAGAAAGAGGTTTGTTCTAGAAAATCAAAAAGATGATTTAGAAGACTTTAAACATGAGATTATTCAAGTTAAAGATGATGTATTCTTTCATGACTTATTTAATGATAAAGATATAGAAGTTGTTGAATGGTTAGTTGCAACTAGTCTTAAACTTGATTATAACAAAGTTCATAATAACCTTGTAATTAGTAATATTCGATTGACGAGAGTAAGAAAAGGTGAAAGAAATAAATATGTTGATATGCTTATTTTCCTAGAAGATCAATTTGTATTAATTGAACTTAATCGTAATTACTCAGGTAATCCTATTAGAAATACAATTTATTTAGTAAGTATATTGGCAGGATTATATGATAAAGAATTTCAAAAGAAAGTTGAAAAATATGATTATCGAAAAATATATGATCAAAAGCCAAAAGGAACTTTATTAAACTTAAATTGGTATCCTGAAGATTCTTCTAAGAGACATGAAACTGAATATAAAGTAGAAACTCCATGTTGTTTCCCACCTGATTCAGCAGATAAATATTTAGGAGAATATCTAAAAACTATCAGTATCAATCTTGACGTATTATCTAAGAAGTGTTATAATGAAATTAGTGATGAAGATAAATTCTATAAATTATTAACTATTAAGGATAAGGCTGAATTAGAAGAATTCACTAAAGATATCCCACAACTTAAAAATTATGTTGATAAAATAGAAGATTTATCGAAAAGGAAGGAGCAAAGAGATATGTTATTAAATAAGAGAATCGAAGACAACTTGACGAGAATGGACCAAGAGTATCAAATGTATGCTATGGGAGAAGCTCGTGGTAAGGCATGTGGCGAAGCCGAAGGTGAAGCTCGAGGAATTGAATTAGGAAAACAACAAGAAAAAGCAGCAACCATAGCAAACTTAAATGCTATTTCTGTTCCTATTGAAGTAATTTCAAAAGCAGTAGAATTGCCAATTGAACAAGTTCAAGCAATAATAAGTAAGTAAACTTAGTAAAAAGAAAGGGAAAAGATATGCTATTAAGTAAAAGTGCAGAAGAAAATTTAACGAGAATGGACCGAGAATATCAAATGTATGCTATGGGAGTAGTTAGAGGAGAAGCTAGAGAAAAACGAAAAGTAAAAGAAGAAATGATACCCCGCATGAATGCCTTAAACATACCAATTGATGTAATTTCTAATGCAGCAGAAATGCCGATTGAAGAAGTCCAAGCAATAATAAACAGTAGGGTTAAGTAAAAAGAAAACAGTTCAAATTTGGGCTGTTTTCTTTAACTTAATTATTAACTTTAGTCTTATCTTTCTTAATAGCAGGATAAGGAGTTTTAACATTAGTCCTTCCTAATAAATAATCAGTATTAGTTCCATAGAAATCTGCTAATTTATCTAACTTATCAATAGGTATTAATCTAATACCAAGTTCATACATGGAATATTGTTGTTGAGTTACATTTATTACTTTAGCAATATCTTTTTGTAATAAATCCATATCTTCTCTTAAATCTTTTAATCTATTTACATTCATATTGACACCTCATGAACATATTTTCTCATACATTCAAACAAATGTATTGACTATACATCTATTTAAATGTATAATGTCCTTATAAGATATCGAGTATAAAAACTAAGAATAATCGACAATATGATATTTTATAATAAAGAAAATATTTAAATTTTTCTAGATAGAAGGAGGATATGTATGGATTTAGAAAATAAAAATAATAAAAGAAAAGTAACTATAACTTTAGTTGCAATATTAGTATTAGTCTTAACGATAGGAGGTGCTTATGCTCTTTGGACATATTCTAATACCTTAGGTAACCAAACTTTGATAAGCGGAGACATTTATATGAAGTTCACAGAAGGAGATACAGTTAATATCAAAGAGGCTATGCCAAGTGTAACGTATAATCCAGATGATTACTTTCAGTTTTCAGTAGAAGGAAAGAATACTTATAAGAAAGATATAGTCTATGAAATTTTACTTGATGAAGGAGATGCACCTACAGGAGAAGGAAATGAAAGTAGAACTGAAAGAATAAAACCAGAACTTCTTAAATTTAGATTAGTTGAAGTAAAAGATGGAAAAGAAGAAGAACTAATTCAAGAAGGAAATTATGATTCAATTTCTAAGAAAAGAATCTGGGTAGATAGAGTAAAAGCAAATACAAAAGAAAATATAAAATATACCTATAGGGGGTGGCGACAAAACCCCCTTTTTCTATAATTATATAAAAAAATAAGTTTACATAATTTGTGATTCAATT
>CANRHS010000079.1 GCA_947630495.1 uncultured Bacilli bacterium
ACAAAATAAACAAAAAGAAAAGCCTATTTTCAACAAAAAATAAACTTTTTTTCATTTTCCAACTGTCAAACTCGGGACTAAAGAAGTTGCCAATTTGATTTTAAAAGATAGTAATATAAAAACGGGAATTAAAGAACAAGAAAGTCTTGATTTATTGCAAAAGTTTTTCAAAAAACAAAGAGAAAAAAATAAGTAAAATTTTAGTAAAATTATTTCCTAGGAAATAAGTTTTTTGATATAATATTAGGTAGGAGGTGCAAGATGGGTTATCAAGCATTATATCGAAAGTATCGACCAACGAAGTTTAGTGATGTAGTTGATCAAGAAAATATATTAAAGATTCTTACTAATTCAATTAAAGAAAATAAAATATCACATGCTTATCTTTTTTCAGGACCTAGAGGAACAGGAAAAACAACGATTGCTAAGTTGGTTGCTAAGACTGTTAATTGCTTAAATATCAATGAGAATTTTTCGGTTTGTGGAAAGTGTGAAAACTGTCTTGATATTGAGAATAACTCTTCTGATATCATTGAAATAGATGCTGCTAGTAACAATGGAGTTGAAGAGATAAGAGAACTTAAAAGTAAGATTAATTTAGTACCAAATAAATTAAAATATAAAGTATATATAATTGATGAAGTTCACATGTTATCAATAAGCGCTTTCAATGCCTTGTTAAAAACTTTAGAAGAGCCACCTAGTCATGTTATCTTTATTCTTGCAACAACTGAGTTTTACAAGGTACCAATCACGATTGTTTCTCGTTGTCAATGCTTAAACTTTACTCGAATTAAACTTGAAAATATTGAAAAACGCTTACGGGAAATATCTGATTTAGAGAAAATAAAAATAACCGATGAAGCAATTCACGAAATAGCTCTTTATGCAGATGGTGGTATGCGTGATGCTTTAGGAATGCTTGATAAACTTGCATCTTATTCACTAGATGAGATAACAGCAACGGATTTTTTGAATATAAATGGATTAATATCCAAAACAGATATGGATAGTTTTATTCAAAAAATTATTGATCATGATAATTTAGGAGTAATAGAAGAATTAAATAAATTTGCAAATTTAGGATATGATTTTTCAAAGTTAGTTGAGAAAATACTTGAAGAATTGAGAGATTTATTAGTTAGTTATTATAAAAATCCTCAAGAATCAAGTTATAAACCAAGTGATTTATGCAATTTAATTATATGTTTAAATGAAACGTATAATATGTTAAAGGAAGCAGCTAATAGGCATATAATTGTTGAAGTTAAACTTTTGGCATTCATGAACAACGTAGAAATAAAGAAAAAAAGTGAAGTACAACCAAAAGAAGAATATGTCTCACCATTTATAAAGAATCAAAATACGGAACAAAATCCAATTTCCCGGGAAATTAAAGAGCAAAAACCAGAGTTGGGAAATAAGGAAGAACCTAAGAAAGAAGAAAATAAGCCTCTTATACCTCCAAGGGAGGAAGTTAAAAAGTACGAAATAAATCAAAATATAAAAAGGATTAGAATAGATAATACTTTTGCAATGGCTAGTAAGATGTTAAAAAATATAGTTCTTGATAAATGGAAAGAGATTGATAATTATTTAACTGATAATACTTATAATGTAGTTTCTGGCCTTTTAAAAGATTGTGAAGTTGGAGTTGTAAGTGATAAAAATATAATTTTGGTCTCTAAGTATGAATCAGTTATTGATAAACTTTATATGGATTTTCAATTAATGATGGAACTTTTAGATAAGTTACTTGCTAATCATTATGAAGTAGTAATATTAGATGATTTAGAATTTCAAAAAGAAGTTAGTAATTATAAAGTACATTTTAAAGATAAGGATTACTATTCAGTAAAACAAGAAAATGAACCTTTTATAAAAAAAATAGAAAAAGAAGTTGAAAAAAAGAAAGAAGTATGTTACTCTAATTTAGTACAGAAGGCAATCGATGCCTTTGGGGAAGAATATATTGAAGTAGAATAGGAGATGGAAATATGAATATACAAGCCCTTATGAAGCAAGCTCAAAGCTTACAAAAAGATATGATGAAAACAAAAGATGAAATAGACAAGATGGAGTTTACGGCTGAAAGTTCTTTTGTAAATGTTAAAGTAAATGGTAAGAAAGAAGTTTTAAAAGTAACTATCAAACCAGACTCTGATTTTGATTTAAGTGATATTGATATGTTAGAGGATATGGTTCAAGTTGCTATAAATGATGCATTAAATCAAGTAGATAAAGTAACAGAGCAAAAGATGGGTAAATATTCTAGTATGATGCCTGGAATGTTTTAATAATTATGTATCCTAAAAGTATTAGTAATTTAATCGAGGCTTTAAAGTATTTTCCAGGAGTTGGAGATAAGTCAGCAGAACGAATGGCTTTCCATATTTTAGGAATGGATCAAGTTCAAACAGATTTCTTAGCAGATTGTATTAAAAATGCAAAGACTAAGATTAAGCATTGCAAGATATGTAATAATATTTCAGAAGATGATGTTTGTCCCTTTTGTAGTGATACTCTTAGAAACTCTGATTATCTATGTGTTGTAGAAGATCCAAAGAGTGTTATTTCTATTGAAAAATTAGGAATTTATCATGGATACTATCATGTTTTAAATGGTCTTATTTCAACCCTTGATGGAGTTAATCCGGAAAATATTAGACTAGATAAACTAATAAAAAGAATTAATGATGGAACCTTCAAAGAAGTTATCATTGCTGTTAAACCTTGTTTAGAGGGTGAGATGACGGCTCTTTATATTAATAGTGTTCTAGCAGGTTCAAAAGTGTTAGTAACGCGTCTTGCATCTGGAATTCCAATGGGAGCGGATATGGAATACATTGACCCAATGACTCTTGAAAAAGCCTTTGATAATCGGAAAAATCTTAGTAATTAATATCATATCCAAATATGAAACTCATAAATTTTTATAGGTGGTTTCATGAAAATAATATTTAAATATTTAAAAAGATTTATTCTAGGTGGTTTTATGCTTTATGCTTACAACTTAATTGCTGTAACTTTCAATATTACCATACCAATAAATCTTTTTACTATAATAACCGTAGGTCTTTTAGATATTCCGGGACTTATGGGTTTAGTTGCTCTTAAAATATTGATGTTGTAGGTGATTTTATGTTAGATGATTTTAAAGATAATGAATTTTATAAATATGCCAGTAATTTAACTAATTTTTATCATGCTTATATATTTGAAGTTTCAAGTATAACTTCAAGTTTTCCTATTATCTTAGCATTTGCTAAAATGTTAATTTGTAAAAATCATTATACGAATAATAGTAAATGTCGTGACTGTAATATTTGTCATTTAATTGATGAAAACTATTATGCAGATTTAAAAATAATTGAACCAGATGGTGCTTTTATTAAAAAAGAACAAATTCAAATGATTGAACAAGAGTTAAGTTTAAAGTCATCTAATGATACAAATCAAGTCTATATAATTAAGTATGCTGATAAGATGAATCAAAGTGCAAGTAATTCTTTGTTGAAGTTTATTGAAGAACCAGAGTCTGGAATATATGCAATTTTAGTAACTGAAAATAAAAATAATATCTTACCAACTATTCTTTCACGTTGTAATTTAATTACTTTAAAGACAGAAGAAAATATCGAATATAATGAAGAAGATATTAAGAACTTAGCAGATTTTTTAGCAATTATAGCACATGAAAAAGAAAATAGCTTACCTTATACAAAGTCCAAGTTTTTAGATATTTATAAAACAAGAGATGATATAATTAAAGCATTTAATATGTTAGAAGTAATAATATCTTCCGAAATAAATCGAAAATATGGAATAAATAGTGTTCCAACTTTCCCTTTTTGTGATATAATAAAGACAACTTTAGGTGATATTTCTCTTAATGATCTTATCTTTTATTTAGAAGTAATAGTTAGATTTAAAAATGATTTAGTTGTAACTCCTAATTTAAATCTAAATTTACTGATGGATAGGTTTGTTATAGAAATGTCTAGAGTAGAGGTGATTTAAGATGTATGTTGCAGGTGTTAAGTTTTCTCCTAAAGGAAGAATGTATTACTTTGATAAAAAAGATTTAGGTTTAGAAATAGGCGATGAAGTAATTGTAGAAACGGAAAGAGGACTACAGTATGGCTTTGTTGTTAAAGATCACGATGAAATAGAAACTGATAAGTTAGTTTCTCCTTTAAAATCAATTATAAGAGTTGCAAATAAGTATGATAGAAGTACTTATGAAAAAAATTTAAAAGATAGTAATAAGGCTTTTATTAAGGCTAGGGAAGTCGTTGAAGAGTTAGAAGTTCCGATGAATATTCTTGATGCTAATTATACGTTTGATAGAAAGCAATTACTCTTTAATTTTACTGCTGATGATCGAGTTGATTTCAGAGAACTTGCAAGGCGTCTTGCTCAAATATATAAAACTAGGATTGAACTAAGGCAAATAGGTATCAGGGATAAAGCCAGAGAAATCGGGGGCATTGGTCCATGTGGTAGGTTTCTTTGCTGTAACACTTTTTTAACAGACATAAATGTTGTTACAATTAATATGGCTAAAAATCAAATGTTAGCTTTAAATCCAACCAAGATAAATGGAGTATGTGGAAGACTTCTTTGTTGTTTAGCCTATGAAGATGAGAATTATACTGAGTTAAGGAAAGGTCTTCCAAATGTTGGAGATGATTATAAATATAAAGATTCAGTTTATAAGGTAGTAAGTGTAGATGTTTTTAACAGAAAGGTTTCTCTTGAAAATGAAAATCATGTTCAAGAAGAAATTTATATCGAATGAAAGTTTTAAATGATATAGTAGGTAAGGATTTGAAGATTTATCAAGATGATGATTACTTCAAGTTTTCTTTAGAGTCTGTTCTTTTACCTAACTTTGTAAAAGTTAATTTAAGAGATAAAATGATACTTGATTTATGTTCTGGAAATGCACCTATTCCTTTAATTTTATCGTTAAAAACCAATGCTCATATCTATGGAGTTGAATTGCAAGAAGAAGTTTATAAGTTAGGACTCGATAGTATTAAAATAAATCATAAAGAAGAACAAATAACCTTCTTGAATAAAGATGTTAAAGATTTAAAAAATACTTTTAAAGGAGATACCTTTGATATAATAACAGTTAATCCTCCTTATTTCAAAGTATTAGATAAATCATTAGAAAATAAAAATCAAATAAAAGCAACAGCCAGACATGAAAACTCTTTAACACTTGATGAATTATGCAAAATTGCTTTATATCTTTTAAAAGATAATGCTAAGTTTTATATGGTCCATAGAACTGAGAGATTAGTAGAAATTCTTGATACTTTAAGAAAATATAGATTAGTTCCTAAAGAAATTCAGTTTATTTTTCCTTATAAAGATAAAGAGTCTAAGTTATTCATGATTATGGCAATTAAAAATGGTAAAAGTGGCATGAAAGTATTAGATAGTATTTATGTTCATAATGAAGATTTAACTTATAAAGATGAAATTTTAGAAATATTTAAATAATATTTTAAGAAGAGATTTAAATGATACCTAAAGTAATATTAAAAGAAATGAGTATTGAAGAAAAAATAAAAAAAGGATATTCGTATTTAAAACAGTATTATGAGGAAAAAGATATAAAATCCCCTTGAATTATTAAGGTAAAAGTTTTTGTTTACTTTTTCTTATTTTTAAGGTATAATATGCTTGTTTTTTAAGGAGTGGTTTTGTTATGGAATTAATATTGTTGGCAGTAATATTTGGAACAGCTGCAGGAAGTTTTGGAATTAAATGGGGATTAATTTCCTATGTAGAAAAATATGAAGAAAAAATAAAGAGTGAATTGGATAGAATAAATTATAAATTAACGGATGATTTTTTACACTCTTTGAATTACCGATTTCTTTTAGAAACAATATATCCTGAATTTAGAGAAAATATGAGAATGCCTTTATCTTGTATTTCTACTAGTATTAAAGTTTTAAGAAAATATAGACCTTTTAATATAAAGAAAACATTTACTTATTTTAATCAAAAGGGTTTAATTGCTCCAATGACTGAAGAAGAAATAGTAGAAAAAGAAGCTAGAAAAAGAAAAGAATTAGAAGAAAAAAATAACAAGATAAAGAAAAAACAAGAGATTACTGAAGATTTAGATAGAATATATTCAAAAAAACAAATAGCAACTAGAGAACTATCAACAGAAGAAGTTAAAGAACAATTAAAATTAACTAAAGAATTAGATAATAGTGATGTATCTTTAGTATTAAAAATCCAAACATTATTGGTAAAACTTAAAAAGGTAAATCCTGAAGGTTATGAAAAATTAAATTTAGAATATAAACAATTAGCAAGTGAAGGTAAACTTGATGGTTTTATGTTAAAAGATTTTTTAGCAAGAATTTTATGTACTTTAGAATATGAAGTAAGAGATGCAAGTACTTTAATTAATTATTTAGATTCTTTAATAGCAACTTATGAATTTTCTTTTCAAGATTTAGAAGAATTAACTCAAAATATTATAAATAATAGTAATATCTATAGTAAAGAAGATAAACTAATTATTTATAAAAAAATTTCACTTTTATATTTGTATTTCATATATGAAAATAAGGATAGTATAACTAAGGAAATGTTAGAAAAGAGTTATTTTAATCATGGAGTATTCTTATATGCAACTATTATAAATATAGATGAATTAAGAAAGAGTAATTTGATTGAAGATAATTTATTATTTGATATAAATGAAAACTATGATTTAGAAAGTGTATTAAATCTAATAAAAAAAATAATATTTATTAAGCAAGAAGAATTACCTAAAGTAAAAGTTTTAGAAATATAGAAAAGTCTTACTTAGACGAGTAAATGCAATTTTTTATATACCAGTTGCATTTACTTGTCTAAATACACTTGCATTAAGTTGT
>CANRHS010000080.1 GCA_947630495.1 uncultured Bacilli bacterium
AATCAATATATTTAAATATTCCATTTAATGATACTAAAATTAAATCCTCACTTGGATAATCAATACTATCATAGATAATTGGAATTATTTCTTTAAAATCTGTATTAATAATTCCCCATTTTGAATCTTTTTTTACTAATGCTAATCCATTTTTGAAACTATGAACAAAGTCATATTCTAAACTAACTTTTTCTCCTTTTTTATTAATAAAGAACCACTTATCATTCTTTTTAACTGCTGCATAGTTATTGCTGTAGTCTTTAGCATCATCATAGATTGTCTTTACAACTTCGCGTCCTTCCTTATCAATAAAACCATACTTTGTATCATATGAGACCATTCCCATATCTTCATGAAAATCAAACAAATTGTTGTACTTTGAAACTGTAGCCTTAATAACTACATAATCTTTTCTTTCCATACTTCAACTCCTCGAATTACATATAATAACATTTTTTTCTAAATTCAGCAAGCGTTTTTAAGATATTTTTGAAAAAAATGGATAAAAACTTATCCATTTATTTGGTTCATAACTTCTTCACGAAAATCATCTTGTCTTTTTTCAATACCTTCGCCAACTTCAAATCTTGTCATTGAAACAAGTTTGGCTCCATTGCTTTCTAAGAATTTAGCAACTGTTTCTTTGCTTTCTGATTTAACAAAGATTTGGTCTAAAAGACATATTTCTTCATAATATTTACGAACTTTTCCAACTAAAATATTTTCAATTTTATCTTCAGGTTTACCTTCATTTAATAGTTCTTGACGCATAATTGTTTTTTCTTTTTCTAAAACATCACTTGGTACGTCTTCAGAAGTTGCATATAAAGGGCGCATTGCTGCAACATGCATAGCAACGTCATGAGCAACTTCAGTGTCTCCCCCTTCAATTACAACTAAAGATGCAATTTTACCACCCATATGAATGTAAGCGCCAAAATTTTCAGAATCAGTTTTTTCAATTACTTTAAATCTTCTAAAACTAATTTTTTCTCCAATTTTAGCAGTAATTTGAACAACTAAATCAGAAACTTTTTCAGAATCAATCTCTGTTTCTAAAGCTTCTTCTAAAGTTTTAGCATTACTATTTAATAAACCTTCACCTAACTTTTTAACAAAGTTTTGGAATTCACTATTTCTAGCAACAAAGTCGGTTTCACTATTAACTTCTAGGATAATGGCTTTATTACCATTTGTATAGATTTGACTTAACCCCTCTGCAGCAATACGATCACTTTTCTTGCTGGCTTTAGCAATTCCTTTTTCTCTTAAGTAATCGATTGCTTTTTCAATATCACCTTTTGTCTCATCAAGAGCCTTCTTACAATCAAGCATTCCAGCTCCAGTTTTTTCTCTTAAAGTTTTTACATCACTAGCACTATACATAAATTTCTCCTTATTTTAAAGATGCTATAAGTTCATCTTTTTTCATTTTTGAGTAACCTTTTACTCCTCTTTCTTTAGCTAATTCCTTAAGTTCTGTTAAAGTTAATGATTTAACATCAACTTCTGCGTCTTCCTCTTTTACTTCTACTTCTTTTTCTTCTTTGGAAGTTTTAGGAGCCTCTTCTTTAGTTTCTTTCTTTTCCTCTACTTGAACTTCTCCTTCTTCTTCGGCATTTTTATCTTCCTCTGTCATAACATCGAATAATGGATTACCATTGACTGATGCAATTGCATTAGTTAAAGCATTTAATACAACTTTAACGGCTCTTACAGCATCATCATTACCTGGAATTGGATAATCAAGAGTATCAGGATCAGAATTAGTATCAACAATTCCGAACGTTTTAATTCCAAGTTTACGAGCTTCCCTTACAGCTATTTCTTCATGAGTTGGATCAACAACAATCATAGCCTTTGGTAATTCTTTCATATCTCTGATACCTTTTAAGTATCTGTTTAATTTTTCATATTCTTTATTAAGTAGAGCAACTTCTTTTTTAGGTAATAAATCAAAAGTTCCATCTGCTTGCATTTTTTCAAGTTCTTCTAATCTTTTAACTCTTGAACGAATTGTCTTAAAGTTAGTTAAAGTTCCACCTAACCAACGTTCAGTTACATAATACATTTCGGTTCTTTCAGCACATTCTAAGCAAGCTTCACCAGCTTGTTTTTTAGTACCAACAAAAATTACTTTTCCTCCATCTTTAACAATTTCTGTTAAAGCATCATAGGCTTCCTCAATCTTTTTAACGGTTTTTTGTAAATCGATTATATAAATATCATCACGGGCTTCAAAGATGTATTCTTTCATCTTTGGATTCCATCTTCTCTTTTGGTGTCCAAAATGTACACCGGCTTCTAATAAATAATTCATTGAAACTACTGTCATATTTTTTTCTCCTTTTCTTCATCAATTAACTTCTTATGCTGGACCTAATTAGGCAGGACAACATAAATCCATTAATTTGTTTATTTTAAAGCCTCTAATAATTCAGCTTTTTTCATTGTAGTATATCCATCAATTCCTTTTTCTTTAGCTAAACTCTTGAGTTCAGTAACAGTCATACTACTTAAATCTTTCTTTTCATCAGTTTTAGTTACTTCCTTTTTTGGTTCAGTCTTAGTCTCTTCTTTTGCTACTACTTTACCACTTTTAGCAACTTTAACTAATTCTTTGAAAGCATCCATATCGTTTATAGCAAGTTCTGATAACATCTTTCTATTAACATCAACACCGGCTTTATTCAAACCATCGATGAATTTAGAATAACTAATATCATTTTCTCTACAAGCTGCATTAATTCTTGTGATCCATAATTTTCTAAAATCACGTTTCTTTTGTCTTCTGTCTCTATAAGCATATACTTTAGAATGCATTAATTGTTCTTTAGCACTCTTATATAATCTATGCTTACTACCAAAATAGCCACTTGCTTCTTTTAAAACTTTTTTATGTCTTCTTTTGGTTTGTACTCCACTTTTAACTCTTGTCATAATATCCTCCTAACTAGATTATATCTCTTAATCTATTTTGATCAGCCTTTGATAAAGTTGATCCCTTTCTATTTTTTCTATTTAAGGCCGCATTCTTCTTTCCTGTATTATGTCTTGATCCTGGACGACCAATCTTAATACTTCCGCCTTTTCTAATTTTTAGTACCTTCTTTGTACCCTTATGTGTTTTTAACTTTGGCATAATCTCCACATCCTTTCTTATTTTTTTGGTGTAAGCATCATTGTCATTGTTCGACCATCTAGTTTTGGTGGTTCCGAAACTTCTGATAAATCGCTTAATCTATCTGCAAATCTTTCAAGTACTTCTTCTCCTAACTCTGTATGTGACATCTGTCTTCCTTTGAATCTAATAGTAACTTTAATCTTCGCACCTTTCTTTAAATACTTTGTAACTTGTTTAACCTTCGTTTCAAAGTCTCCAACATCAATAACACTACTAAGTCTAAATTCCTTAGTTTCAACCATATTAGCTTTTTGTCTTTTGATGTTTTCTTTTTCTTTCTTGTTCTTCAAATAACGATACTTATTATAGTCCATTATTTTACAAACTGGTGGATTACCATTAGGATTCATTAGAACTAAGTCAAGTCCTGCATAATTTGCAAGTACTAAAGCATCTTTCAAAGGCTTCACACCCACTTGTTCCCCATTTGGTCCAATAACTAAAACTGAACTTGCTTTGATTTGTTCATTAATTAACAAACCATTCTTACCGTTTGCGATACAAAACACCTCCAATGTTTTAAATTAAAAAAGTAGACTTTAAGCCCACTTTTAAAACACACAAAACAAGATATAATATCTTCATTCAGGCATTTTACCCATTACTATTCGTAATCAGGTGGACTTAATCGCTTTCCTTTTTTCAATTTACGTATAGAATAATACTCGATTTTTCTCTATTTGTCAAGTATTTTTTTCAATTTTCTCCATTTTTATTATATTCAAAGTATTTATTTAGATAACTATCTGGTTTCAATCTTTAATTTCTTGCCCTTAAAGGCTATTACCATCTTAACTATTTTATAGTCTTTAAGACTTACTTCGTATTTCATTTCATCAATTTGCCTAAATCCTTCTTCAATTGTATTATCAAAATCTGAATCTGAAACTTTAAACTCAATTATATAAGCCGTTACATTCTTATCGAATGGTTTTAAAATTAAATCATATCGCCCATATCCAGATTCCCTGTTACTTGTTATTTCATAATTACTAGAACCTGACATTAATAATCCCATTGCAAATGCATGATAGAAATTTTCTCCATTATTGTTATTAGGTACATCATAATAACTAAAACTTTCTATTACAACATTTTCAAAAGTTGTTTTAAATAATTCTAACTTATTGTTATATAAATACTCGGTAAAATCATATCCTTTTAAAGGACCTTTAAACCAATTTTTAACTATACTTTCGAGTTCTCCTTTTACTTCTAAATTAGGAATTCTAAGTTTTACATCTTTTAAATCTGGTTTAAATTCAGCTGGTGTTAAATAACCACTTAGCATAAGTAAAGTATAAATGTTATCTCGATCTCCCTCTAAATCAGTTAAATCTAGTTTAATATTTAAATTAATATGTTCTACATAACCTGTTTTAAGTAAATTTTCATAACTATTTAATATTTCTTGTCTATTATTTAAATTATAAATTAAGCTTTTAATTAAATGAACTCCTCCTGTATTTCCCCAATAAGGAATTAAGGCATGGTCAGAATTTCCAAGAAAACTTAAAATACTCCATGGATTATAAATAGTATATTTATTAAATAAATAACCATCATACCATTTCTTTACTTCCGAAATTTTTTCTTTTAAATCATTTTCTTCTAATATATTAATAACTTCATCTTCTGTAAATCCAAAATAAGTTGAAAACTTACTATCTGTTATATTATAGACTTTTATATTATTAGCATCACTAAATAAGTTTTCTTTACTTATTCTTGATATTCCTGTTATTATTCCCTTATGAATATTAGAATAAATTGGTTCTGGTTTAAAAGTTGTTACAAATAATTGTTTCATAAACTCTATTATTTCATTATAATATCCTTTTTCATATCCATGTAATATAGGAGCATCATATTCATCTAATATAACTATAACTTTTTCATGATAATAGTCTTTTAAATAGCCTACTAAATAAGAAAAAGCATCAGCAAGTTCACTATCTTCCTCTTTATTAATTATTCTATTATAAAAATCTACATCAATATCTGAATTTTCTAAAACGAATTTATATTTTTTAAATAAATCAGACATAATTGTTTTATATCTATCTATAAATTCAGAATAAGTATCTTTTTTAGTATTTTTTAAATCTAAAAAAATAGTTGGATATTTATTCATTTCACTTAAATACTTTTCATCTTGCTCCATTATATTTAAACCTTTAAATAATTCATGACTATCAAATTCATTACTAAAATAATAATATAACATAGATAAATTCAAAGTTTTACCAAATCTTCTTGGCCTTGGAATCATAACTGAATCATCATTGTTATCAATTATTTCTTTAATAAATAATGTCTTATCAATATATACTGCTCCACTCTCAATTAATTTTTTAAAATCATTAGTTTCAGTAACTTTTATTTCTTTTGACATAAAACTTCATCTCCTTTTGTTACTTATATTTTATCACAAAAGTCTCATAAAGTAAATTATTTTTTATTATATTCAAAATACTTATTTAGATAACTTTTCTCATCTTGATAACCTATATAATGATTTCTTTCTTTATATAAATCATAGATACTTTTAACAATACTTACTTTATTATATTTATAATCATATAAATATCTTTCTAATAAAAACTTCTTATAATAATACTTAATATCTTTTATACTTTTAATTATTTTAAATATCAAAAATATACTCATCAACAATAAATTTAAATTATGATAATTAACTAAACAGATTATAATTAAAATACTAATTGTTATAAATGATATAATAACTGTTATATAAAAACTTTTTAAGTAATTAAAATATTTATCTAAAAAAAGATTAAGAAGTCTTCCTCCATCAAGTGATAAAATAGGAAGTAGATTGAAGATTAGAATAGTTAAATGATAATTTTTTATATAATCATATTTAAAGAAATAACTTAAGATTAAATAGGTAATTATCTGCATAATTGGACCTGATAACATAATTAATATTTCTCTATTAATACTTCTATTTTCTTTAGTATCAAATAAAGTTAAACCACCATAAGGATAAAAAGTAATACTTTTAATTTTCCATTTAAAAAGTATTCCTGCTAAGGCATGCCCCATTTCATGACAAAATAAAAGAATAAAGATAAATGTAAATTCTTTAAATAAACCAGATAATAATATTAATAATAAAAAGATATAAAATGTATTATCAAACTTAATCTTTAAGATATTCATCTATTTTTAAATATTCCTGATTCTTTTCAAAAACTAAATATAAGTTATCATCAAGAGTATCTCCTAAATAAGAACCTTTCGTTACGTAATCATATAATTTAACACTT
>CANRHS010000081.1 GCA_947630495.1 uncultured Bacilli bacterium
GTCTTTGGTCCTATTGTACAATTGAATGTTGCATCTTCTTGGCTTGAATCACTCCATCTAAATTTCTCTTTTAAATGTGCTTTTACCTCATATTCTTTTGCATCTGTTCCTTGGACTTGTGTTATTGTATATCCTTCTTTATCTAGGTTACTTTCGTCTATTAAATCTTGAGGACTTCCTGTATATGTTAAGCCTTGCTTACAAAGAGCACTTGTTGGCTTTTCTACTTTTACAAATCTATCTGGGTTCATTAAGACTGTAAAACTATATGTTTTGGAATTCTTTCCTGCAGAATATTCTGCATAGTAATCATAGATTCCTGTTTCATCGATTGTTACCTTGGCTTCCCAAGCTCTTGTTGCTTCATTATAAGATGCAGGATAATCTGTTGGACTTTCTAAACTCGTTAAAGAAATTGGATTTTGATCTGATTTCTCTACTACAAATTTTGTTATCTCTCTTTTAGAACCTAAGGTTATTGTTACATCTTCATCTGATTGAACTGGTTGTTTTAAGTCATATTTTTCTCCTGACTCGTTTGTTGCATTTAAGATTAAATAATCTTCTGTTAAGTCTTTTGGATTGAAGTCTCCATTTACTCCTACTTTAACTGATGCATAGACATTATTATTCCATACTTCGGCTGTATAATCAGCACCTTCCATATTTCCTATCTTTGCATCACTTGATATCCACATATATAGTCTATAGGTATATTTTATATTTTCTTTTGTATTTGCTTTTACTCTATCTACCCAAATTCTTTTCTTTTGAATTGAATCATAATTTCCTTCTTGTATTAATTCTTCTTCTTTTCCATCTTTAATCTCTACTAATCTAAACTTTAATAGTTCTGGTTTTATTCTTTCAGTTCTACTTTCATTTCCTTCTCCAGTTGGTTGGTCTCCTTCATCTAGTATAATTTCATAGACTACATCTTTCTTATAGGTATTCTTTCCTTCTACTGTAAACTCAAAGTACTCATCTGGATTATAAGTAATAGATGGCATTGCTTCTTTGATATTTATAGTATCTCCTTCTGTATACTTTAAGAAAATATCTCCTGCAACCATTATCCCAACCTTTTTATTATCCCAACTTTTTTAATAAAAGCCTTATTTTATAAGGAAAAAATATTAAATTAGTTGGGATAATATTTTTTTGATATAATAATTAACCGTATCTGGAAGGAGGATTGATAAAATGAACTTAACTAAGTTAAGAAATGAACAGATACGCTTAATTAAATATTTAGAGGAAGGAGGATACTCAAAAACTGTTATAAGCGAAATTAAAAGCGAAATTAAAAACGTTTTAAAATATGGTAAATATTATGATAGTTATTTAGATTACTATGAAAACTATATTAAAGTAACATATTCATCAAAAAATGCTCGAAGAAGAAAATATTATAGTTTAACTGTTATTATGAATTTTGATATATACGATGAATATCCAACTAGAAATCATTATAAACATAAGCTAATCGATAATTCTAACTATGCTAAATTAAATGATAATTTCAAAAAAATTATAGATAACTATAAACAAGAAGCTATAAAGCAAAATAAGAAAGAAAATACTATCAAAAATAATAGCATAGCTGGAGCATCTTTTTTGATTTTTATGCAGAATAAAGGATATGATAATATATTGGATATTACAGAGAATGATATTTTAGATTATATTTCAGATGATAATGGTAATTTTAAATATAGTTCATTATATTTAAAATCTGCTAAATATGTATTAAAGGAAAATATTTCATATTTTGAAGAAATAAAAAATATAATTGAATTATTTCCAATTATATATACTCCTATAAAGAACATAGAATATTTAACAGATGAAGAAATAGAAAAAGTAAAAAGTATTGTTAATGATGATAATACCGATATACCTTTAAGAGATAAAGCAATTATTATTTTACTATTGTATACAGGACTTAGACGTTCGGACATAGCTAATTTAAAATTATCTAATATAGATTGGCAAAATGAAAAAATAAATATAGTTCAAGAAAAAACTCAAGAGCCTTTAGAACTACCTTTGCTTCCAATAATTGGTAATGCGTTATTTAACTATATTACTAAGGAACGACCAAAAGTAAATTACGATAACATTTTTATTAAGTTAAATGCTAATTTACCAATAAAAGCAGATGCAATAAATGCTATAGTTAAAAAAGTATTTGGACTTTTAAACATACGACAAAACAAAAGAAAAGGCACTCATATTTTTAGGTATAAGATTGCAACTCTACTTCTAAAAAATGAGATACCACAAGTAATTATATCACAAATTTTAGGTCATAAGTCACCTGAAACGTTAAAATATTATCTATCAGCTGATTTTTCACATTTAAAGCAGTGTGCATTAAGTATAGAAACGTTTGAAAAAGAAAAAGAGGTTCAACTATGACTACATATATATCGTTTATGAAAGATAAATTTAGTGAATTTGAAAATTATAGAATTAGAATACATTGTTGGAGCAAAAACTATCCTAATTACTTAAAGGAATTTGATAAATATTGTGCACTAAATTATCCTAATGCAACAGAATTAACTCAAGAAATGATAGATTCATGGTGTAAAAAAAGAGATACAGAAACTAATAAATCATTTAACAATAGAATAAAGGTTATAATTGGATTTATAAAGTATGCAAGTTCACATAACATTGTAGATTTAATACCACCAGAGTACCTAAAAGTCCAGAAAAATACACATAGACCTTATGCATTTCAAGATATTGAATTAAAAGATTTCTTTTTCTACTGTGATAACATTGAATTAAAAACTAATACTAAAACTGCTAAAAATCAACAATTAACTTTACCTGTATTTTACAGGTTATTGTATAGTACAGGGATGAGACCTATTGAGGCAAGAATGTTAAAAGTTGAAGATGTTGATTTAGAACATGGTGTAATCAATGTTAGAAAATCCAAAGGTTATAATCAACATTATGTAGTAGTAAGTGATATGATGAAAGAATACCTAATTAATTATGATAATGAAATCAGTAAACTATATGAAAATAGAACTTATTTCTTTCCTGCTGTTAGAGATGGTCATCATACATCAAGATGGGTTGAACATAGTTTTAGAACAATTTGGAGTTCAATCAGTAAAAATTACGCTGTTGCTTATGATTTTCGTCATAATTATGCTATTGTTAATATTAACAATTGGGTTAATATGGGGGTTGATTTTGAAGATAAACTATACTATTTAAGCAAAAGTATGGGACATTCAAGCATCGAAACTACAAAGTATTATTACTCGTTAGTTCCAAAAATGGCTAATATTTTTAGCAATCAAATCAATGATAGTTTTTCACAAATTGTTCCGGAGGTATATCATGACGAAGATTAATACTGAAGCACTTGAAATAATAGAATATATAAACAAATATTTAAATGAATATCTAAGGAATGTTAAAACTACCAGCAAAAATACTCTAAAAGGATACAAAGACTCATTAAAAATATATTTAGAATATCTTGAAGTAAATGGTATAACACCTATGAAATTAAGTTATGATTGTTTTAGTGGAGAAAGAATAGAAGGATGGCTAACTTATTTAAAAGATATTAGAAAAAACTCTAATCAAACAATTAATTTAAGATTAATTGGATTAAAAGTCTTTTTAAAGTTTTTAAGTGAGAAAGATATTTCTTTGTTATATATATATTCTGCTGCTTCTACCATTGAAAAAAGAAAAGTAGTTAAGCCTAAAGTAAAAAGTGTAAGTAAAACTGGTATACAATGTCTTTTTGACAACATAAATCAAAAAAGCAAAACTGGCAGAAGAGATTTAACAATGTTTGTTTTAATGTATAATACTGCTGCGAGATTAGATGAAATTTTATCTTTGAGATTATGCGATTTACAATTAGATGCTATTAATCCCTATGTAACTATTATTGGAAAAGGAAATAAAATGCGTACATTATATCTACTTCCTAAAACAGTTGAGTTTTTGAAATTTTATATACAGGAAAATCACTTAGATAGTGATAAAAATGACTTCCTATTCTTTTCGAAAATCAAGGGAAAACAATTTAAATTAACTGAACAGGCTATTGAAAAACAAGTAAAGAAATGGGCTAAAATAGCAAATGCTAGCTCTTCAGAAATTCCTATTGACTTACATCCTCATCAACTTAGACATTCAGCAGCAACGCATTGGTTAGATGCTGGAATGAATATAGTTCAAATATCTTATCTTCTTGGCCATGAAAATTTAGAAACAACTATGATATATTTAGAAATAACTACTGCTCAAAAAGCTAAAGCTTTAGAAACCTTACCAGATGTGAGTACTGAAAAAGTTTGGAAGACTGAAATTGATAAATTAACCGATCTAATTAAATAATATTATCCCAACTAATTTAATATTCTTTCCTTATAAAATAAGGATTTTATCAAAAAAGTTGGGATAATAAAAAGGTTGGGATAATAGTAGTTATCCCAACGTTTGGATAATTATCAAAGTTTGATTACCTAAAGTCTTAGAATATGTCCAAAGAGCATATGCACCTCCTATTGTTAATACTAATACTAATATTGCAATTAAGGTTATTACTACCTTTCTTTTTTCAATTGTTTTCATTTTTTTAACTCCTTCCTTTTTCTGAAAACATAAAAAGGCATAGAAAACAATAGTATTAATATACTATTTCTCTATGTCTTAATTTGTTAATCAATGAATTTATATTATGTATTAAATTTGATAAGCCCCCCCCCTGGTAAACTGATTGCTAACCATAGAATTTGATACATTTGCTAATTTTCGATTATTTAATACCATGAAGGTCAACTCCTCTCTACAATATAATTTTAGCATATCTATTGTAATAATCAAGTATTTCTTTGAAAATTTTTCTTAAGTTTACAAATAAAATGTAAACCTATTTAGCATCATACCAATTATCCCCTATTTCATAGGCAACTTCTAAAGGAACATCTAACTTATAAGTTGTAGTCATAATTCGGGTTACTAACTCTCTTAAAGTTTCAATTTCCGATTCTTCTACTTCAAATACTAATTCATCATGAACTTGAACTAACATTCTACTCTTTAACTTTAATTTAGTCATTTCAGCATCTATTTCAATCATAGCCTTCTTTAAAATATCAGCCGCTGTTCCTTGAACTGGAGTATTTAAAGCCATTCTTTCACCACTTTGTCTTATTAAATAATTTTTATTATTTATTTCATCAATTATTCTTTTTCTATTCATTAAAGTTTTAACATAACCGGTTTTATAAACTTCCATTATTAAAGAATTCATAAAATCTTTAATACCAGGAAAAGTTTTTAGATAAGACTCAATAAAAGATTTAGCTTCATCTAAATTAATCTTTAAGTCTTCTGATAAACCAAAACTAGAAATTCCATAGATAATACCAAAGTTAACGGCCTTAGCCTTTCTTCGCATATCCTTAGTAACTGCATCAACCGGAACTTTAAATATTTGACTTGCTGTCTTCGTATGAATGTCAATGCCACTTTTAAAAGCATTTATCATATCCGTTGCCCCGGCCATATGAGCAAATACCCGAAGTTCAATCTGAGAATAATCGAATGACGCAATCTTATAACCCGAACTCGGAATAAAAGCCTTTCTTGTAAGCTTAGCCGTTTCATCTCGAATTGGAATATTTTGTAAATTAGGTCTCTCACTTGAAAGACGTCCCGTTCTTGTTAAAGTTTGATTATAAATTGTATGAATTTTCCCGTCACTTGCAACTTCACTTATAATTCCACTGACATAATTAGACTTCATTTTAGATAAAGCTCTATAATCTAGAATCCTATTAACTATTTCGTAATTATCCTTTAATCGATCTAAGATATCCTTACTAGTTGAATAAGAACCTTCTTTAACTCTTTTAGGATATGGTATTTTTAAAGTTACAAACAATACTTCAGCAAGTTGTTTTGGAGATAAAATATTAAATCTCTCTCCTGCTTCTTCATAGATCTTTTCTTCTAATTCATCCATCTTCTTATCAAGACTTCTACCCATACTTTTTAAATAATCTATATCTACTAAAAATCCATTTTCTTCCATCTTAACTAAAACATAACTTAAAGGAAGTTCTAAATCTTTATATAAATTAACCATTTCTTCTTGTTCTAATTCTTCTTCTAATTTAGGCATTATTTCATAGATAAACTTAGATTTTTTAACTATTTCTAAAATATAATCGTTATTTTCTGGTTCTTTAATTGTTATCTCAGTTCCATATAACTTATCATAAAATTTAATATCATAACCATAACTATTAGATAAATAAGCAATATCTGTTTTAATATTTTTATTTAATAAATAACTAATTAACATTACATCATCTATCTTTTTATCTATTTTAATATTATATCTATTAACTTTTTGTATAAATAATATTAATGCCGTGCAAATAAAATCTAATAATACTGTAG
>CANRHS010000082.1 GCA_947630495.1 uncultured Bacilli bacterium
CTCGGTGACATATAATATAATAGTTTTGAGACAAAATCAAATACTAACACTTAAGACATTATCATATACTAATCAAATAGTAAAATTAGATAAAAAAAATTATACTTGACAAATATTTGATTTTATGATACAATATTAGACGTTTAAAGGGGGAATGGGTATGAGTTATGAAGAAATTATGTTAAGAAACAAATTATTTGGCTTAGAAAGTAGTTTAGGTGGTGAACTTAATCCGATTGAAACAGAGATTAAGTCTATTGAAAGAGAACTTGCTGAATTAAAGGAAAAAGCAGCTATTGAAGAACTTAATCACTATGATACTCAAACTATGATTTTACTTAAAGCAAAACTTGCTACTTTAAAAGAATATAGAGGTTCTATTATATGTAAGTATAGACCTGAATTAGCAGATATTAAAGAACAATTAGCCGAAATTAATAATCCAAAAAGTTTATAAAAGGTGTTTCAAACATCTTTTTTTGTTGAAGCATCACTAAATATTCGTGTCAAAAAGGTAGAACATTGGCTAAATATTCGTGCCAAAAAGGTGTTGACTATTCTTTGAAACTATGATATTATTATATTGGTGAAGAATAATGCAAAGAAAAATTTATGAAAGCTTACTTGCATGGAAAAATCAAAAAGAATTTAAACCATTAATGGTGTTAGGAGTTAGACAATCTGGAAAAACTTATATAATTGAAGAATTTTGTAAAAATGAGTATAAGAATTATGTTCATATTAATTTATTTGAAAATGAAAATGTGATAACACTTTATAATTCAAGTCTTTCATCTTCTGAAAAGTTTGCTAGATTTAAAGTCTTACTTGGTTTTGATATTGAACAAGAAGATACAATTCTTTTTATTGATGAAATTCAAGAGTCCGAAAAATTAATATCTGAATTAAAATATTTTTGTGAAAAACATAGTAATGTTCGAATTATCTGTGCCGGGTCTTTACTTGAAGTTAAATTAAAAAGATTTAAAAGTTCGTTTCCAGTTGGTAAAGTTAAAATTTTAAATATGTATCCTATGGATTTTGAAGAATTTTTAATTGCTAATAATGAAGAACTATTAGTAGATTTGATTAAGGATTGTTATATTAACAACAAACAGATATCTAAAGAAGTTCATGAAAAGGCCTTAAATTTATATAAAATGTATTTAATAACGGGTGGTATGCCTGAAAGTATTAAGAATATGATTGCAACTCAAGGAGATTATATTAAATATGATAAAAGTATTTTGGATGATATTTTAACCTCTTATTTTAATGATATGAATAAGTATGTAACAACAGAGTCAGAGTCTTTGAAAATAAATCGTGTTTATCATTCTCTTCCTACTCAATTATCTAATTTATCTAATAAATTTCAATATTCTAAAGTTAGCAAAAATGCTAAATCAAAAGATTATGAATCATCTCTTGATTGGTTAGAAGCAAGTAATATGGTTTTAAAATCTAAATGTGTAAAAAATCCTGAAATTCCTCTTGAAGGATTTCTAAATAAAGATGTGTTTAAATTATATATAAGTGATATTGGTATACTAAATAGTTTATTAAAGATTAATATGGAAGATATTTTAACTGATAATATATCCTTATATAAAGGAATAATTGCTGAAAACTATGTTGCTAGTCAACTTATTGCAAATGGTTTTGATTTATACTATTGGAAAAATAAAAATGAAGCAGAGGTTGATTTTCTAATTTATAATAAAGATGGAATAATCCCGGTTGAAGTGAAAGCAGGAGACTTTAGTAAATCAAAAAGTTTAAATCAATATATAAAAACTTATAATCCTAAATATGCAATTAGAATTAGTACAAAAGAATTTGGATACGATCCTAATACGAAGATAAAATCAATTCCTTTATATGCTGTATTTATGATAAAGAAAGATTAGATGCTTAGGCATCTTTTTAAATATGAAAAACTACTAACAAAACTGCTAGTAGTTTGGAGTAGTGATAATTTTATAATAATATAAAATTATCTTGTAGAAAACTAGGATATAGTTTTCCACGAATAACTATTCTAAACCAAAAAAGATAAAAAAT
This sequence comes from uncultured Bacilli bacterium, assembly GCA_947630495.1. GTDB lineage: Bacteria > Bacillota_I > Bacilli_A > RF39 > UBA660 > RUG591. The sequence goes on from CANRHS010000082.1 coordinate 2,065, forward strand.
TTGAAAAAACTTGAAAATGGTAGATTTTTGGATGGTTTTGGTAAGAAAACCCAGATATCCGTGGAAATTTTGCAGAAAACGATTAAAAAATGACATTTTTAAGAAATTATGAAAATAAGTTAAAATATTTGATATTATAGTAAGCGTGCATGGCAGTACTAATAGTAGATCTACGAAAAATAAGAATGTAAAGGTGGTGATTTTAAGTGGTTAGAGGTAGAGTTAAGTGGTTCAACAATGAGAAAGGTTATGGTTTTATCGAATATACCGATAAAGAAGATATATTTGTCCATTACTCAGCAATCAATCAAGAAGGCTATAAGACTTTACAAGAAGGACAACTAGTAGAATTTAATCTTTTAGAAACCTCAAAAGGTTATCAAGCATTAAATGTATCAGTTGTAAATTCTGAAATTATCGTGTAAAAAACGGTAGTTTTTTTTCTTTATTTATGGTATTATATAGGTAAGGAGATGATATTGTGGAAGTTTTAGTCAGAGGTAATAAAATAGATATTACCGATTCAATGAAGGATTATGTAAAGGAGAAGTTAGCAAAACTTGATAAGTATACACTTGATGATGATATTAAGGCAACAGTTAATGTTAAGGTTCGAAGTTACTCTCAGAAAGTTGAAGTTACAATACCATTAAAGACTTTAATATTAAGAGCTGAAGAAGAAAGTTCAGATTTTTATTCAGCAGTTGACCTTGTTATTGATAAACTAGAAAGACAAATTAGAAAGAATAAGACCAAGTTAAAGAAAAAAGAAAAGGAAGGAATTAAAGAATTTAATATTGATGATATTATCGATTTATCAGATAATGAAGATAAAGAAATTAAACGGAAGAAAATTGATATTAAACCAATGAATCTTGATGAAGCAATCTTACAAATGGAATTATTAGGACATAGTTTCTTTATGTATAAAGATAGTGATATTAAGAAGATTGCTGTTGTTTATAAGAGACATGATGGTGGATATGGCGTAATTGAAGAAGAATAAATAAAATAATATCAAGCAAAATATTCACATTTTGCTTGTTTTTTGGTAAAATAATGAGAAGGAGGAATTTTACATGAATATATTTAAAAAATTATTAGACCATGAATATAAAGAATTAAAGAAATTTAATGCTTTAGCAGATAAAATAGTTGAACTTGATAGTGAGTATCAAAAATTAAGTGATCTAGAATTAAAAAATAAAACTGCAGAGTTTAAAGAAAGACTAGCAAATGGTGAAACACTTGATGATATTTTAGTTGAAGCTTATGCAACTGTAAGAGAAATGGCTTATAGAAAATTAGGAGAAAAAGCTTTCTATGTTCAGTTAGTTGGTGCTATTGCTATTCATTATGGTAATATTGCTGAACTTAAAACTGGTGAAGGTAAAACTTTAGTAACCACCTTCCCTGCTTATTTGAATGCTTTAAGTGGAGAGGGAGTTCATGTTGTAACCGTTAATGAATACTTAACAGTTCGTAATGCTGAATGGATGGGACCAATTTATGAAGGATTAGGTTTAACAGTTGGTATTAATAGAAGAGAACTATCATCTCGTGAAAAGAAAGAACAATATGACTGCGATATCCTTTATACAACCAACAATGAACTAGGATTTGATTACCTAAGAGATAATATGGTAATTAGAAAAGAAAATAGAGTTGGCAGAGGACTTAACTACGCCATAATCGATGAAGTTGATTCCATTTTAATAGATGAAGCAAGAACTCCTTTAATTATATCAGGTGGAGAACTTAAAAGTGCAAATTTCTATTTAGAAGCTGATAAATTTGTTAAGAGTTTAAAAAATGATGATGATTATATCTATGATGAAAAAACAAAAGGTGTTACTTTAACTGATGCGGGAAATGAAAAGGCTGAAAAGTTTTTTAAGATAGATAACTTGTATGATATGAATAACTCTGAACTTGTTCATTATATAAATCAAGCTTTAAAGGCTAACTATTCTATGAAATTAGATGTTGATTATGTAGTTCAAGATGGAGAAGTTTTAATTGTTGACCAATTTACAGGTCGTATTATGAAAGGTCGTCAATGGAGTGACGGATTACATCAAGCTGTTGAAGCCAAAGAAGGAGTTAAGATTAATCAAGAAACTAAGACTGTTGCAACGATTACTTTTCAGAACTTATTTAGAATGTACAAAAAATTATCTGGTATGACAGGTACTGCTAAGACTGAGGAAGAAGAATTTAGAAATATTTATAATATGTATGTTATAACCATTCCAACTAATAAACCAGTTGCAAGAGTTGATTACCCAGACTTAGTTTATCCAACAATGGCCGGAAAATATAAAGCAATTGTTAATGTAATTGAAGAAAAACATAAAACGGGACAACCTATCTTAGTTGGTACCATTGCTGTTGAAACCAGTGAACTTCTTAGCAGTATGTTAACTAAAAGAGGTATAAAGCATGAAGTATTAAATGCTAAGAACCATGCAAGAGAAGCTGAAATCATCGCGAGAGCCGGAGAAAAAGGTGCTGTTACCATTGCAACTAACATGGCTGGTCGTGGAACCGATATTAAATTAACAGAAGAAACAAAAGAATTAGGTGGACTTGCTGTAATTGGAACCGAAAGACATGAATCCCGCCGTATTGATAATCAGTTAAGAGGTCGTTCTGGACGCCAAGGAGATCCAGGTGAAAGTCAATTCTTTGTATCTATGGAAGATGAGTTAATGGTTAGATTCGGAACTGATAGAATAAAAGGTTTACTTCAAACTATGGGCTTTGATGAGACTCAAGCAATTCGTAGTAAAACTTTCACGAATGCTTTATCAAGTGCTCAAGCTAAAGTTGAAGGTAATAACTTTGATATCAGAAAAGCCTTACTTCAATATGATGATGTTATGAACAATCAAAGAGAAGATATCTATGAAAGAAGAAATGAAATCTTAGACAATGAATCTATTCATGATACAGTTTTAGAAACAATTGAAGCTTATGTCACTTCTTTAGTAGATAGTCATTTTACGGATAATAAGATAGCAAGTGAAGATTTAAAAGATATTCTTGATATTACAAATGAAAATTTATTAAAGAAAGATATAAAATTAAGTGATATTGAAAATAAGAATGCTGATGAAATAATCGATTTCATACTTGAAAAAGTAACTAAAGAATATGAAGATAAATTAAGCGTTTTACCTAAGGAAGTTGCTAATGAATTTGAAAAAGCCATTAGCCTAAATGTAATAGATAAATATTGGACTGAAAATATTAACACCTTATCTCATTTAAGAGAAGCTGTTAGTATGCGTGGTTATGGTGGAGATGACCCACTTCGAGCTTATACAATGGAAGGTTTGGAATTATATGAAAATATGCTTGATAAAATAGATAAAGATACAACTATCTTCCTATTAAAAGCAGAGATAAGACAAAATATCGAACGAAAAGAGGTTGTTAAAAAGCAGATAACTAACGATACAGAGGAAGGTGTAAGTAAACAACCTGTCAAGAAGAAAGATAAAGTTGGAAGAAATGATCCTTGTCCATGTGGAAGTGGCAAGAAATACAAAAATTGTTGTGGAAAGTAATAAAACGTGGACAAAATTTGCTTAAAATAAAGGGTGTTAACAAAAATAAATTTGTTGGCATCCTTTTTGCTACTATTAGTTTAAGAAATGAAAAAAAATTGTAAAAAAACACGGTGACAATTGACACCAATAATGTTATAGTGTATAATTATATTAATGAAAGGAGATATTATGTAAGGAAGTAACAATGTTAAGTACTTTAGATAGAGATGCAGTTAATACTTTTTTAAAAATATGTGAGAGAGAAATAAAAAAGAGAAATTGTTACTTTGCGGGGTATAGAGTAATAAATATCAATGGTGAAAAAATATCTGCTAAACAGGCATTGATTGATATTGGAATTATGAAAACTCAAGATATATGGAAACATATATTAGATTTAGAGGTAAAGGATTGTATAAAAGTTGATTGAGACCGTGATTATAGCAGAGATATGAATTCTGAAGTATATATATTTCGGAAAATGATTAATAGTAAACTAGTATATATTAAATTAACTATGAATGATAGAGGCATAATATGCATATCTTTTCATGAAAGTTATTAGAGGTGATTATAATGAAAAAATTTTTATATTGTTTTAATTGTAACAAGGATGTAGAACCTATATGTAATTTGCAAACCAATAGTTATATAGTTCATAAACAACAAGTTAAAGTTAAAGAAAAGGTTTTTACATGTCCGTTTTGTAATAATGAATTATTTGATGAAAATTTGGATAATTCTTTATATGATATTTATAATGAATATTTAAAATTATATGATTTATCCTTTCCTAAATTAAAAGAGATAAGAGAATCATATAAT
>CANRHS010000083.1 GCA_947630495.1 uncultured Bacilli bacterium
GTTGCACAAGCTCCTTTTGTTTTATCATGTAATTCTAAATATTTTCCATAATAATCGGTTGCTACCATCGTTTCACCACCTTAAACTATATTTGGAATATCTGAAGCATTCTTTTTATTATATAAATCAATTTCTTTATGAAGTCCTACACTTTCTCTTATTAAAGACACAAATCCCATTAAATATTTTTCAGTTTCAGAATCTAATTTTTTTAGATATGGCATATACTGTTTATCTATTTTTTCTTTTTCTCTACCTCTCCACTTACTTTCATCAAGAAGTAACATTTTATTATAAACTTTATTAATTATATCAACTATTTCTTTTATATCAAGTTCAATAATTGAAAGTTGTTGTTCAATAGCAGTTAAATCTAGTTCAAAACCATTATTAAGCATCTACACCACCTCCAATATTATCTTGATCTGAAATAATTTTATCCATACTAATAGTTGTATCTGCAATAGGAGTTTGATTACCAACTAAAGGTTCATTTAATAAACTATTTATATGTCTACTTGCTTTTTCTATATTCTCTGAATCATATTTAAAAACACTTTCTTGATAATTTCCATATTGTTCTATCTTATTAATTACATTTTGAAAATTAGCAATCCCATTTAAGAAAGCATTTATATTAGCACTTGCACCAACTCCTTGATAATAATTATTTAAGTTTTCAACATCAAGAATTAATTTTCTAAAAGCCTTATCAAGTTCTGTTGCTTTATTTTTTTGAAAAGTTCCTACATTTCCTATTAAATCAGCATTTCTTGTTCTTAACATAATTCCTCCTATTTAGTATCCTTTATATATTTAGAATTTACATATCCTACTTGTCCATTATGAGAAATTTTATACCAGTCTCCTTCCGTTCCAAGAACTTTAACCTCGGCTTTATTATCTAACATATCTATAACCTTTCCTGTACTAGCTGAAGGTTCGGTTCTAATATTTAAATGTCCATTAGCATTCTTGGTATTTACATATTTAATATCTTGAGTTATTGATTTAAAATCATTAGAACTTTTACTAGTTAAATATGAAGATTTAACATATCCTTCTTGGTCGCCAACACTTACTTTAACCCAACCATTTTTATCTTCTTGTCCAAGAATTGTAACTTTAGAATCTTTAGGAAGTCTATCGATGATTTTAGAATCTGTTCCTGGTGCTTCTCGAAAGTTTAAATTACCTTTATCAGTATTAACATATCTTTCTTCTAAAGAATTAGATGGTTCATTTGACTCTAATGGTATATCAACTACTACCGGTTGTTCCTTTTCTGTTTGCTCTATTGGTATATCAACTACTATTGGTTGTTCCTTTTCTGCTTGAGTATTTGTTTGAATAACCTCTTCATGAGTAGGCTCAATAGACTTAGATACATCCTCAGTTAAAGTTGCGTTTCCACCATCTTTATTTACAAATTTTTCACTTACATATCCTCTATGAGCAACTCCCTTTTCATCAAGATATTCAACTTGATAAAATCCATTAACTGCTTCATCACCAATAATTTCAACCTTAGTACCATTACTTAATTGTCCTAAAATACTAGCTGTACCACTGGCATCAGCTCGAATATTAAGTTTTCCTCCTTGAGTTGCAACACTTGCATTGTAATCTAAAAAGTCTAACTCATTTATATTCGTTTCAAAATTAGGCTCAGGAATACTATCAAATTCTTGAACAAAATCTCTAATTTGATTAACTAAATTAACCCAATAATCTGATACTTCATTAAATGCATCAAAAACTCCGCAGATATAATTTGGATGAATTAATTCTTCCATAGAATAATTTCCTTTATTATCATTTAATAAATATCTTAAATCTCGATACTTAAGGCATCCTAAAACCACTTCTGGATCCATCGAAATATTAGCCATAACAATCCTCCTTTTTATTTTTTTAATTTAAAAAGCACTATAAAAACAAAATATTAAAAATTTATATTTCATTGTTAAGTGCTTCTAAGTAATATTTATTTACCAATAATTTATAAATTTTGACTAGCTGCTCTTTTTATTGCAGATTCTGCTTGAGCAATTTCATCTGCACTATTAATTAAAAAGTCAGCACATGTCGTAGCTTGCTCTAAGAAATCTGGAAATTTTGGTTTTAAAGCATTATATTTTTGAGTTATTTCATCACTAGCAGCACCTCGGTAATTATTAGGTACCATGTTCATTCTAGCAGATATATCATCTAAATCACTAATCATAGCATTAGCATATGATTTCATTTTTTCACCCATACTTTTAACTTCTTCGGGTGTAATTTCAAATCCTGGCATCTTTATCCCTCCTTTTAAAATCTTCCGGCTCTTCCTACTATATCATCTTCTGTTCTTTGATGAATATTAACAGCAGTTTTAATAGTATTAGGATAACCACTTAAAGTCTCACCTAAATTTATAAATTCAGGCTTATAATTTAAAGTTGCATTAATAGCTGCTTCAGCAGCACTACCTTCCCAATATGAACGCATATTATCTACAATCTTGAAAAATTCTGTACAATTATTATTATAAGATGAAATCTTAGTTTCTAAAGCATTAGCATCATTTAATAATTCAGGATAATCCATTCCTATATTATTCATTCCCATATCTAAATCCTCCTTATCTTAATTATAAAATTAAATTATCTTTTTAGTCAATATATTTTACATACTTTTTAATATTTTTTACACTATTTACATATCTTTTAGACAAAAAGTTGCATAAACCGGTACATATTTAATATTCTTTTTTATACTAAAGTTATCATCCGTTAATCTAATTGATTTATTTATTTTAAACTTCGATGTAAAAACCGATAAAGCCTTAGCCTTACTTAAATTCATATTGAGTATTTCAATTGGTATAATTTCTCCCATTCTATTTTGAATAACAAAACTAATCTCAGTCTTTCCTTCAGATTGATAATAATATAAACTATATCCAAGACTAACTAGTGTATTTGCAACATCATTTTCAATTAAAGTTCTTCTAATTTCATCATCAGACATAAACTTCATCTTACTTATATGCATCATACTATATAAAAGTCCAACATCAGAAGTATATAGTTTAAATGATTCATTATCTTTAAAACTACTTAAAGGACTCTTAACATCAACTAATTTAAAACTTCTGTTTACTATTCCATTAACACCTAAACTATTAATACTAGCCTCATAATCTTTACTACGACTTCCTTTTTTAATATTCCCATATTGAAACTTTTTATTATCTTTTAATAATTGATAAGGAATACTATCAAGTACCTCATTACTTCTTGAAATATCTATTAAGTTATACATCATTGTTGTTTCCTTCTTTATTACATCAAGAATTTTACCCTTAATACTTTCAAGTTTTAAATAATCCACTCCTTTTAAATAATTATCAACTACCTCTGGATAACCTCCTGTTATTAAATAATCATTATACATATCAAGAGCTATTTGATGAAATGGCATTGCTTTATTATTATCATAAGAATCTTTTATAAAATTAATTAATTGTCTCTTATCCGTATTTAATAAAAACTCTTCAAAATCCATCTTAAACATAGCTTTAAAATATAACTCTTCTCCCTTAAATTTATTAAGATTTTCTTTTCTTGATGTTATCATTACTATATTATATAAATTATCATCAGTTCCAAATAACTTAATAGTTTTAACAACATATGGGTCATTAACATTATCAAGAACTATTAAAGTATCACCTTTCATAATAGTTTCTCCTGATAACATATTAAGTTTCATTATTATTTTTTCAGAATTTTTTTCTCTTTTTAGAATATCAACTAACTCCTTATAATTATCCGTATTAAAATAAGCTATGTTTTTATAATTATTTTTTCCAAATTCTAAGACACTATAAGTTTTCCCTATTTGTTTAGAACCATATAAAAGCATTGGTTTAGAAGGATTATTCTTCCATCTTAATAATTCACTTGTAATCTTTCGTTCCATATATCGTATCCTCCTTACATTTATTATACTTTAAGTATATATCTAATTTGTTCTAAAGTCAACAAAATTCTTGATTTTTAGACAAAAATAAAAAACTCCGAGATAATTCTCGAAGTAATTTTTTTCTAACGTTTACTAAATTGTGGTGCACGACGAGCTTTTTTAAGACCATATTTCTTACGTTCTTTAACTCTTGCATCACGAGTAATCATTCCGTTTACCTTTAATGGTCTTCTTAAACTGTTTTCACTATCAGGGCTAGTTGTTGAATCATATTCAAGTAAAGCTCTTGTAATTCCTAAACGAATAGCTCCTGCTTGACCTCTAAATCCACCACCAGATACCTTAGCATCAACATCGAATAAACCTTTTGTTTTAGTTAACTCAAGTGGTTGTTCTAAATCCATAACAAGGGTTTCAAATGGAAAATATTCACGAACGTCTCTGCCATTTACTGTAATTGTTCCTTTACCACTTGTTAAGGTTACTTTTGCTATACTACCTTTTCTTTTTCCAGTAGCTTGATAACTTTTTGCCATACTCTAATCCTTTCTATTTAATCTCAATTTGAACTGGTTTTTGAGCAGCATGTGGATGAGACTCTCCAGCATAAACGAATAATTTCTTACCCATTGCTCGTCCTAACCTATTATGAGGAAGCATTCCCTTTATTGCTCTTTCAAGCATCTCTTCAGGATAATTCTCTCTCATCTCTTTAGCAGTTCTTTCTCTTAATCCACCTGGATACATAGAGTGATTATAATACATCTTATCATTTAACTTATTACCAGTTAAATTAACTTTACTAGCATTAACAACAATAACATAATCTCCACAATCAACATGTGGTGTATAAGTTACCTTATGTTTGCCTCTTAAAATGTGAGCAGCCTTAGTTGCTACTCGACCAAGTGATTCGCCACTAGCATCGATAACATACCAGTTACGAACTACTTCTTCTTTTTTTTGCATATAACTTTTCATTTTTTATTTCTCCTATCTTCCTGTTTCATGTTCCCACCATGAAACAACCGGGAATCAAATGTACCGACATAGATTATACCTAATTAAACCTTAAAAGTCAACAAATTTTTAAACTTTTTTCTTAATAATATGCAAAATTCACCTATTTTATAAGTGAATTTACATAAAAACTATAATTTTTTACTATTATTATCTAATTTACTTAATTCTTCATTTTTCTTATCTAAAGTTAATTGAACTAACTTAGCAATAGTAGGAACGGTCTCCGTCATAACAACATTAGGATAAAACTTAAGCGCTTCAGTAGCTTCACCAACAGTTACCTCTTCAAAAGGACTATCAAGCGTAGCATACAAACCAGCTTCACTTCCTAAGAAAGCCTCATCACTTATATCTGTTCCACGATAAATAATTGTATCAGTATATAATTCCTTTAACACACCATTATCTAAATAAGCAAATACTTCCATTCCATCCTTAATATCATCTGTTTCAATTCCAGAAATGTTTTTAACATAAATTTTAAAATATTCTTTTTGCATAATTACCTCCAACTGCTATAATTGTACCTCAAAACTCTATATTTGTCAAACATTATCAATTACCAAACATCGATATTTAATCTCTTTAATAAACATAGACTCCTTATCTTTCTTAACCATTAAATATACATCACTTTTAGTTCTAGTAAGTGCAACATAAAATAATCTTCTTTCTTCGGCATACTTATACTTCTCTTTATTCTTAAAAAAGATATTTATTATTTTATCATCTTCCATCTTATTAGGAAATCCTAATAATTCATCACTTAAATTTAAAACTATTACACATTCACTTTCTAATCCTTTAGAACTATGTACTGTTAAAAATCTTAAATTCATATCTTTATAAACTAAATCTCCATCCCAAACTAAATCAAGATCATGATTACATCTTCCAAGTATTAAACATTCTCTTACCCCAGATTCATAAATATTATCTAATAAATCTCTAAACTTATACTTATAATTACTTCTTGTATAATAAACTATCTTTAAAGGATTTTTATTTCTTTTATTTGATACTAATCTCTTACTTAATTGATAAGGATTCTTTTTAATAAAATGATTACAACATTTAATTAATTCTATTGAATTACGATAAGTATTCTTTAAATAATATATCTTGGTATTATTATAATACTTTTTAAAATTAACAAATAACTCTAAATTAGAACCCGAAAACCCATATATAGACTGAAAATCATCCCCAACAGCAAAAACACGACTATCACATTCATCCAT
>CANRHS010000084.1 GCA_947630495.1 uncultured Bacilli bacterium
TATCGATACTCTCTTATATTACTTCCTTCTTGGGTTACTTTGGTATTACTTGTTGTTACTCCAATTATTCCTCCTGTTTGGCCCATTGTTTCTTTTAACTTCGTTAATCCTGCTGCTTTTTCTACTTCTATACTATATGTATCTTCTTTTTCTGTATAATTTTTATTTGTTGGAACAAATTTTATATCTAATTTTGTACTTCCTACTTCTACTCCATTTACTGTTATTGTTGTACTTGAACCACTTGAAGTTTTTGGGGTTGCAGTTGCTGTTCCTTCTGCCCCAGAAGTTACTGTGAATTCTCCTGCTGTATTAGCTGTTATCTTCAATGTTTTATTGGCTCCCTTATTTACTTTGAATTCACTTGTTGGTTCATATGTTAATACTGATGCCTTCTTATCAATTGTACAATCAAAAGTTGTATCATTTCTTGTTGAGTCACTCCATGCATATTCCTTTTTTAGTTTTGCTGTTACTTGATATGTATCTGCATCTGTTCCTTGTTTTTGTTCTATTGTATAGCCTTCTTTGTCTAAATTACTTTCTTCTATTAAATCTTGTGGACTTCCTGTATAGGTTAATCCTGCTTTACAAAGAGCACTTGTTGGCTTTTCTACTTTTACATATCTATCTGGACTCATTAGAACTGTAAAACTATAAGTCTTTGAATTCTTTCCTGCAGAATATTCTGCATAGTAATCATATATTCCTGTTTCTTCGATTGTTACCTTGGCTTCCCAAGCTCTAGTCGTTGGATTATATTCTGCAGGATAATCAGTTTCATCTGGTAAACTCATTAGGGCTATTGGATATTGATCTGATTTTGAAACTACAAATTTTGTTATTTCTCTTTTAGAACCTAGAGTTACAGTTATATCTTTGGTTGCTCCTGTTGGTTGAAATAAGTCATATTTTTCACCATCTGAATCTTCTGCATTCAATATCATATAATCTTCGGTTAATTCTTTTTCTTCAAAGTCTCCATTTACTCCTACTTTAACTGATGCATAGACATTATTATTCCATACTTCAGGTGTATAATCATCCGTTTCAGTATTACCTATTTTAACATCATTTGATATCCACATATATAATCTATATTTATATTGGATTTCTTCTTTTGTACCAGCAGGAACTCTATCGACCCAGATTCTTTTCTTATTCAAACTATCATATGAACCCGCTTGAATTAGTTCTTCTTCTTGGCCTTCTTTTATTTCTACTAATCTAAACTTTAATAGTTCTGGTTTTATTCTTTCGGTTCTACTTTCATTTCCTTCACCTGTTGGTTTGTCTCCTTCTTCAAGTAGTATTTCGAAAACAACATCTTTCTTATATGTATTCTTTCCTTCTACTGTAAATTCAAAGTATTCTTCTGGATTATACGTTACACTTGGCATTGCCTCTTTTATATTAACTGTATTTCCTTCCGTATACTTCATGTAGATATCTCCACTTATCAAAGTTTGATTACCTAATGTCTTAGAATAAGTCCAAAGAGCATATGCACCTCCTAACGTTACAACTAAAACCATCATAACTGCTAATACTGTTAATACTTTTTTTCCATTTGATTTTTTTCTTTCTTCTAAATCCATGTTACTCCTCCTATTTTTTTTAAAAAATCGCTATGCGTTTTCGCTCAAACGCAAAAACGCATAGAAAAGATTGGTATTTCTCATACCATCTTCGCTATGCGAAAAATCAAAAATTACTTTTGTATCTGATATTACATTTTTAGTAGTGACCCCCCCCCGAAGTTGACAAAACGTTAACTTTTGTGATTTTTCTATATCATTCGCAAAATTTAGTTTAATTATTCTATCTGCCATATTGGGGCACCACCTTTCATATCATAATTCAATGATATCATACTTCTGAAAAAATTCAAGTCTTTTTTCAACTTTTTCCCACATTTTTTTCATTTTTGACAACTTAATGTCAACTTTAAGAATATGAAAATTGACATAAAAAAATAATTTCTTTATAATGAAATCGGTGAAGTATATGACTATTACTTTTAAAGTATCTGAAAAAACTAAAAATAAGATGATTGAATATTATAAAGATTTAAAAAAAGAAGTTAAAGTTGATTATTATTTATTTCAAGCAAAAGAAAATAAGGTAACTATTACTTTATATAAATCTGGAAAAGTTGTTTTTCAAGGAAGAAACTCAGATATTATTTCTAATAAATGGTATATGTTAGAAAATAATATTTCTATAACAGATAGTTTATTATCCCAAAAAGAAGAAATAGATTATATGAATTGTAATTCTATTGGAAGTGATGAAGCAGGTTGTGGTGATTACTTTGGACCAATTGTTGTAACAGCAACTTATGTAAAAAAAGAAGATATTCCTTATTTAAAAAGTATTAATGTTAAAGATAGTAAAAAATTAAGTGATTTGGAAATTGTTAAAATTGTTCCTAAAATTATTAATGTTATTAAATATAAAAGTACTATTTGTTATAATAAAGATTATAATGATATATATAATAAAAATATTAATATGAATAAAATTAAAGCTATGATGCATAATCAAGTATTATATGAGTTAAATAAAGAAGTTAATGATGTTGTTGATTATATTATTGTAGATAAGTTTGTTAATAGTAATAAATATTATGAATATTTAAATGATAATAAATTTATTCAAAAAGATATTACTTTTATTGCAAAAGCCGAAGATAAAAATCTTGCTGTTGCATGTAGTAGTATTATTAGTAGATATATCTTTTTAAAAGAATTTAATAGTATAGAAAAAGAAATAGGAATTAATATTCCTAAAGGTGCTAATAAAGATATTACTAAATCTATTAATGAAATAGTAAATAAATTTGGTAAAAACAAATTAAAAGAAATTGCTAAAATAAATTTTAGGAATTCAAAAAAAAGAATGTAATTTCTTACACTCTTTAGTCAATTGTAATTTGACGTTTAGCAACTTCTGCCTTTTCAGGAACAGTTAAATGAAGAGTACCATTCTTAAATTCAGCATGAATTTGATCTTCATCAATATCGCCTAGATAGAAAGATCTTTCAAGTTTCTTGTATTTTCTTTCATGACGAATATACTTCTTCTCTTCGTTGTCTTCCTTCTCTTCATGTTCTGCCTTAATTGTAATTGTACCCTTATGAGATTCAATCTTGATATCTTCCTTGTTATAACCTGGAATATCAATCTCTACATGATACTTACCATCTTTAAGGTAAACATCAGCTTCCATTCCTTTCATTTCAAAATCATCAAATAAACTATCATAAAACATTCTACTTGGTAACATAAAATCATCTCCCTTTCTTAATATTAACCAAATATATTTATTTACTCATAATTTCACATATTAAATTACTTAAATCACTTGGATTATTAACACTTAATCCTTCAATCATTCTAGCACTTTCATATAAAATCTTTGTATATTTTTCAAGAGTTTCTTTATCAGAATTCTTATATAACTCTTTTAATTTAGCACTAATTGGATGATTTTCATTGATTTCTAATATCTTACTTGCTTTAACGTTATCACCATTTGGCATAGCATTTAAAACTTTTTCCATCTCGAGTGATACTTCACCATCCGTAATTAAACAAACAGGATGATTTTTTAATCTATTAGTAAATCTAATATCTTTAACGTTATTATCTAAGACACCTTTCATTAAAGTAAACATCTCTTTAGATTCTTCATTACTTTTCTTTAATTCTTCCTTCTCTTCTTCACTTGAAAGATCGAAGTTCGCATCACTTACATTCATGAATTTCTTTTCTTGATAAGTATTAATTGTTTTAATAACAAATTCATCTAAATAATTTGTTAAGAACAATACTTCTTTACCTTTAGACATAGCTTCTTCGACATTAGGCATCATTTTAATTTTATCAACTGACTCTCCTGATGCATAGTAGATGGTGTCACCTTCCATTCTTTCTACATATTCAGATAAGGTTATTAATTTATCTTCTTTAGATGAATAGAATAGTAATAAATCTTGTAATAACTCTTTATTCATTCCATAACTTGAATAAATACCATATTTAAGTTGTTCGCCAAAGGCTTCATAGAACTTTTCGTAAGTTTCTCTCTCGTCTTTTAACATACTTTCAAGTTCTTTTTTAATCTTCGTTTCAATACTTTTAGCAATTAACTTAATTTGTCTATCTTGTTGCATAGTTTCTCTTGAGATATTAAGTTCAATATCTAAACTATCAACAATACCTTTAACAAAACTAAAGTAATCTGGAAGAAGGTCACTACACTTATCCATAACCATAACACCTTTAGAATATAACATTAAACCTTTTTCATATTCTTTAGTATAATAGTTATAAGGAGCATGTGATGGAATAAAAAGTAGTGCATCATAACTCGTTAAACCTTCAACTTCACTTTTAATGACTCTTGCTGGTTTTTCATAATCATAGAACTTGTCAGCATAAAAATCATTATATTCACTTTCTTTAACATCTTTTTGTTTCTTTTTCCAAATAGGAACCATACTATTTAAAATATGTTCATGTTTAACTTTTTTCTTTTCTTTAGTCTTTTTATCTTCTTCTTCCTCTTCTACTTCCATTTTAATTGGATATTTAATATAATCAGAATATTTCTTAACAATTCTTTCAATTGTATAATCTTCTAAGAAACCATCATAGTTATCATCTTCGGTATTATCCTTTAAATGTAAAGTAATAACTGTTCCATTTTCATCTTTAGTTGCTTCTTCAATTGTATATCCATCAGCACCATCTGATTTCCAAAGATAAGCTTTATCATCATTAATACTACGACTTAAGACTTCAACTTCCTTGGCTACCATAAAACTCGAATAGAATCCAACTCCAAATTGACCAATTATCTCAATATCCTTCTTCTTATCGTTTTCCTCTTTAAATAACTCTGAACCACTCTTAGCAATTGTACCTAAGTTGTTTTCAAGTTCATCTTTAGTCATTCCTATACCATTATCAATAATCTTTAAAGTCCTATTATCTTTATCAATTTCTAATCTAATCTCTAATTTATCTTTCTTTACTTTAAGACTTGTATTAGTAAGTGATAAATAATATAGTTTATCTAAAGCATCACTTGAATTACTAATTAATTCTCTTAAAAATATTTCTTTATTAGTATAAATCGAATTAATCATCATATTTAATAATTTCTTCGATTCAGCTTTAAACTCTTTTTTCTTCATTATATCCCTCCATTACAAAAATAATCATACCACTAAAAATAGCACTTGTCAACAGAGAGTGCTAATTTTTTTTATTTTTTTTAATTTAAACTTTTTATCTTTATTTTTTCTTTAACATTATCTAGATTATCTCTATAAATAACTCTTTCATTAGATAAAGATATATTATAAAGAACTATGTTACTTTCTTCTAAATATTCTAAAAACTTCTTAAATAAACTTTCTTCTAATATATCTCTAATTATATTTATTAATTTAGTATTAAGTACTTTAACTTTCGAATTTTTTAATATAGCAATTAATATCTTCTTCTTCATTATATTATCAATATTAGAATCATTAATAGTTAATATTATTTGATATAATAAATCATCTTCTTTATAATTAAAGTTTTCTAACTCTATTTGATAATTCTCTTTTAAGATATTATCTAAATCTAAGTTATTTTTAATAATCTTATAATTAGAATCATTATATATGTTATATGCTTCTTTTAAATTACCAGCAATTATATTCATTCTACATAAATCGATATTTTCTTTAGTATAATTATTTTCAAAATAATCTATATTTAATTTAGTTATTTTAGTTAATAATACTTTCATTATATCTTGATCTTTAATTCTCGTTGCTAAAATATTAACTAAAGAAGTTTTCATATTTTTATTATTAATAACCATATAATTTAAATCTATATCTTGACCTAATATATATATAATTATATCTTTAAATTCAAAATTTTCTATAATTCCTACTAAAACTCTTTCATATACATGATTATTTTTAAATCTTAAAGAAATAATTTTCATATATTCAATAAATAATCTATTTCGAAGTTCTAATCTTTCACGAGAATCAAGTCCATATTTTAGAACATATTTTCCAAGTAAATCATAT
>CANRHS010000085.1 GCA_947630495.1 uncultured Bacilli bacterium
AGAAATAATCCCGTACGGTGTAGGATTGGGGAAAAGGCAGAGGCAACAGAACCAAAGCCTTACCTATAATTATATAAAATGAATCAGAAAAAAGAACTTATTAAAAATACCCTTATTATTTCAATAGGTAAATTTAGTACGCAGTTAGTTAGTTTTTTATTGTTACCCTTATATACTAGTTTACTAACAACTAGTGAATATGGGGCTTATGATTTTTTAAATACAATATCAATTTTCCTAATTCCTTGTGTTACTTTATTAATGGATGAAGGAATGTTTAGATTCTTGATTGATGCTAAGAAGGATAATGAAAAAGGAGAAGTATTCTCGGTTACTATCTTATTTTCCCTTATTAGTTTTATTGTTTGGAGTATTCTAATTTTAATTGTAGGAACGATGATTGATTATCCTTATACTATTTATTTAATTTTCTATATTCTTGCAAGTTTATTATCAGCTTTAGCAGGTGCTTCTGCAAGAGGTATGAGTAAATTTAAAATATATTCAATCTTTTGTTTCTTATCAAGTTTCTTTACTATTGCTTTAAATATTATAATGATATGTGTTTTAAAACTTGGACTTGAAAGTTTATTCTTATCTTATATTATTGCCAATACTAGTGTTTCTTTATGGCTTTTATTTAAGTTAAAGATGCATAAATTAGTTAAATTTAAATATTTAAATAAAAAGAAAGTTAAAGAGATGGTTAAATACTCTTGGCCACTTGTTCCAAATAGTATTTCTTGGAATGCCATTGCTTTAACTGATCGACTTTTAATTATTCATTATCTAGGAGAGGGAAAGAATGGAATTTATTCAGTTGGTAATAGGTTTCCAACAATCATTAATACCTGTTATAGTTACTTTAATATTTCTTGGAAAGAATCGGCTAGTAAAGTAGTTAATAATAAAGATAAAGATGATTTTTATAATAGCGTCTATATTGATTTAAAACATTTACTTATCTGTGTTTCTATTTTAATAATAGCAGGACTTCCTTTTATCTTTAATATCCTAGTTAAAAATAATTATCGTGAAGCCTATTTCTATATCCCAATTATGGTAATATCTGTTTATTTTTCTAATATGTCAAATTTCTGTAGTGGTATATTCTCGGCTTATAAAGATACAAAGATTCTGGCTAAAACCACGATTGTTGCTACTTTAATTAATCTAATAGTTGGTTTTGTTGGAATTAGATATATTGGTTTATATGCAACGGTTATAGCAACATTAACCTCTTATTTTGTAATATTCTTGTATCGTAATTATAAATTAAGAAAATATTTAGTATTAAAAAGAGATAAATATTTATTTTTAAATATGTTTGTTCTATTGTTTGTAACTTTACTATACTATACTAAAAACTATTTTCTTTGTGTAGCAGGACTTATAATAGCCTTATTTTATACATATTATTTAAATAAACCATTTATTAATAGTATTATAAAGAAGATAAGAAGAAAGGCCTAAGATTATGGAAGTATTAAGTATTATAACTTTAATTTTAAATATTATTCTTTTTATCTATGGTTTATATTTTGTAATATTCGGAATATTTCCTCTTATTTTAAAGAAAAAAGAGGAAAAGAAGTTTAAACCCAAGCATCGTTTTCGAATAGTTGTTGCAGCAAGGAATGAAGAGAATGTTATAGCCGATTTAATTGATAGTTTAAAAACTCAAGATTATCCAAGTGATATGTATGATATTTATATTGCTTGTAATAATTGTACAGATAAAACGAAAGAAGTTAGTTTAAAAGCAGGGGCTAAGGTAATAGAAGTCAAGAATGTTAAAACTAAGGGAGAAGTTTTAAATTATTTATTTGAAAAATGGATAGATGATGACTCTTTTGATTGTTATGCTATCTTTGATGCTGATAATGTAGTTGACAAGAACTTTCTTAAAGAAATGAATAATAAATTAGAAAATGGGTATGAAGTTGCTGAAGGATTCAGGGATACTAAAAATTTATATGATACTTGGTTATCTGGAAGTTATGCCATTTCCTATTATTTACAACATTTATTTCTTTATGAAACAAGAGAAAAGATAAATGCAAGTGCAAACCTTAATGGAACAGGATATGTTATTTTAAAAGATACAATTAAAAAAATGAATTTTAAAACGACTACTTTAACAGAGGATATCGAGTTAACGGCTGTTTGTGCTATTAATAATGTTAAAATTGGATTTGCAAATAAAGCGATTTTTTATGATGAACAAGTAGATAAGTTTATTCCTTCAATTAAACAAAGAAAAAGATGGAACTTAGGAACGCTTCAAGTTTTAAAAAGATATTTAAAAGATTTAGGAAAAGGTTTTCTTAAAAATCATAACTTACATGCAATTGATAGTTTTATTTTAGCTTTTGGTCCAATTTATCAAATCTTAGTTGCTATTGTTACCATTATCAATGTAGTTGTTGCTATTCTAACTAAAAATATTGTTATCATGTTAGCCTATGGACTTCTTTCCTATCTTGGGACAGTTTTCTTATCCTGGTTCTTATGCTTTTATAATAAGAAAAAAGTTTCCAAATTACTTCCGGCTATATTTCTGTTTTCTTTATTCATGGTAAGTGGTATAATAAGTGCTGTTTTAGCTTTAGTAAATCCGAAGATACACTGGGAAGTAGTTAAACATAATAGTAAAGGTAGTATTGATGATGTAATAAAAAATAATTAAATAAAAAGGAGTTTTTGTATATGAAAGATGAGAAATTAACTAAAAAAGTAGATCTTAAAGTAGGTTTAACAAGTGCTGAAGTAAATGAAAGAATTGCTAAGAACTTACTTAATTTTAATAATCAGCCAGTTACTAAAACAATTAAACAAATAATTGCTGGTAATGTTTTCACATACTTTAATTTTTTAAATATCTTTTTAGGTGCTGCAATCATGGTTGCCGGAATTGCATCAGGTAGGTTATTTTACTCTCTTAAAAATTGTTTATTCATGGGAGTAATCTTTTGTAATACTATCATTAGTACTATTCAAGAAATTATTTCTAAAAAAATAATTGATAAATTATCCGTTATTTCAAGTACTAAAGCAACTGTTTTACGCGACTCTAAAGAACTGGTGATTGAAAATGACCAAATTGTTTTAGATGATATAATTAAATTAAAAAATGGTAATCAAGTTGTTGTTGACTCCGTTATCAGAGAAGGAATGGTTGAAGTAAATGAATCCTTCATAACCGGAGAATCTGATACTATCATTAAAAGAGAAGGGGACACTTTACTATCTGGAAGTTTCATAGTTTCTGGTAATTGTACTTCGCAAGTAATTCATGTTGGAAATGATAATTATATTAATACCATTTCTAGTGAAGCAAAATACATTAAAGAAAATAATTCAGTTATCTTAAATTCCTTTGAAGCAATTGTTAAAGTCTTATCAATTGTTATTATTCCGCTTGGGGCTGCTTTATTTTGTAATCAATATTTAGTAATTGGAGATTCAATCAGTGATTCAATTATTAATACAGTTGCAGCATTAATTGGAATGATACCAGAAGGTTTAGTACTACTTACAAGTTCTGTAATGGCTGTTAGTATTATTAGATTAAGTAAATATAAAGTTTTAGTTCAACAACTATATTGTATAGAAACCTTATCAAGAGTAAATGTTATTTGTTTAGATAAAACAGGTACCATTACAACAGGTAATATGAAAGTCTATGATATTATTCCAAGTGGTAATTATACCAAAGGAGATTTAAGTAAAGTTTTAAATAAAATAACTAGTAGTTTATATGATGAAAGTCCAACTTTTAAAGCCTTAAAAGAAAAATATAATGAAAATATAAATGTTGAAGTTGTAAATAAAATAGCCTTTTCATCTGAAAGAAAGTTTTCAGCCGTTGAGATTAAAGATGATGCATCTTACTATATAGGTGCTTATGAATATGTTTTTAAAAATGATAAAGAAAGAGATTATTCTTTAATTAAAGATTATCAAAAGGAATATCGTATCTTAGTAGTTGCTAAAAATAATATGAGTTTAGTAGATAATCCAACTAATCTTGAATTAATAGGTTTTGTATTAATTGAAGATGAAATAAGAAAAGAAGCTAAAGATACTCTTAATTTCTTTAAAAAGCAAGGAGTTAAAATTAAATTAATATCTGGAGATAATCCTATTACGGTTTTAAATATTGCTAAGAAAGCCGGTCTTAATGAAGATTTAAAAGCCGTTGATGCAACGGAGATTTCGGATGATAACTTTGAAAATGCTGTTGGTGAATATGATATATTTGGAAGAGTAACTCCTAAAGTTAAAAAGAAAATAATTTTGGCTCTTAAAAAGCAAGGATATATAACCGCGATGACCGGAGATGGAGTTAATGATGTTTTAGCCTTAAAAGAAGCCGATTGTTCGATTGCCATGGCAAGTGGAAGTGATGCAGCAAGGTCCGTAAGTCAAATTGTTCTTCTTGATAATAACTTTGCATCAATGCCTGAAATTGTTGCAGAAGGAAGAAGAACCATTAATAACATTGAAAGAAGTTCCTCGCTTTTACTTGTTAAAACTATTTATACAATTCTTTTAATCTTAACTTGTTTATTTACAAGATCAGAATACTTTTTTATTCCTATTCAATTAACTTTAATTACTAGTTGTACTATTGGAATACCATCTTTTATCTTAGCCTTAGAACCAAATACTAATATAGTATCAGGAAACTTCATTCTTAAAATATTTAAAAATAGTATTCCAGCTGGAGTAACCGTATTTTTAGATGTTGTAATAATTGTTTTATTTAAAAATGCTTTTAATCTTGATAATAATATTGTAAGTTCCATTGCTGTTTTAATAACAGGTACAACTGGATTTATTCATTTATATCATGTATCTAAACCATTTAATTTCTTAAGAGGAACTTTATTTACAGTTTTATTAATAGCATTTATATATGGAATTTTCTTCCAATATTCATTCTTTGATATAAGTAGTATGAATTTAAGAATAGCTTTAATTACTTTCTTATTAATAATCTTTTCATTCTATTCATATGATGTTATCTTTAGATTCTTAAGATTTATAACTAGAAAATTTGGACATGAAAAAAAAGTAATAATTTAAGAAATTTTTAAAAAAAACTTTTCATTTAGTAAAAAATATGTTATGATTATTAAAGTAGAGATAGATAAACTAAAATTATGAAAGGTAGTGTTATTATGGATTTAAAAAAAGAAAAAATAAAAAAAATATTAATTGTTATAATACCTATTTTAATATTATTAATTGGTGCTTCTTATGCATTCTTTACTTATTTTAATTCAAGTGAAGCTTTTGTTTTAACTTTTAATGGAGTACCAATGCAAGTAGAGTTTAAGGAAGGTACTAATGTAATAGATAATCCTTATGCTTATCCTATAAGTGATGAGTTTGCTAAAGAGAATCTATCTAAGTTAGGATATGTAGATTTTATAGTATCAGGAGGTACTCCTAACGAAGAATATCTTTATTATGAACTTTATTTAACCGAAGAAGATGGTAATACAATAGATCCTAATTATATAAAAGTTTATTTAACAGATGATACTGATAATCAAGTAGTAGAACCATCTATTTACAACAATCTTTCTCAATCTACTTCAGAAAATAAAAATGGTAAAATTCTTTATAGTAATACTTTAACAGGTATGTTTGAAAATACTTATCGATTATATGTTTGGATAGATAAAGAGTATACTCAAAATACAGAACATCAAACATTTGCTTTTAAAGTAAATCTATATGCTTATAATACAGAGAAACCTAATCCTTTGAATGATGCAATTAAAGAACAAATAGCAAGTCATACAACAAATACTTGTAAACCAACTGTAGTAGATGGAGATACAACCTACTTCTCAGGAACAAATGATTGTGTAAACTTTAACTATGTCTGGTATTCAGGAAAACTATGGAGAATAACGGCTATAAATGCAGATAATACAATGAAAATGATAACGCAAGATGCAGTAACAGCAATCTATTGGGGAAGCAATACAACATATGAAGGCTCATGGATATATCAATGGTTAAATGAAGATTTCTTAGATACACTTGAAAATCAAGAAAATATAA
>CANRHS010000086.1 GCA_947630495.1 uncultured Bacilli bacterium
ATAATTTTTTCCTCCCAGTATAATTCTATCAAATTTTGTAGAATTAAACTATACTTTTATTATAAGAGTCTTTCTTTCAAAAAGAAAGGAGCAAAGAAATTTAACTTGATTTTATATCATATTATCAGTTCAAACCGATAATATGAGTTATCAGTTCAATAATATTATCGGTTCATATAAGAAAAAAGCCTTACAATAAAGACTTTTTCTTTTGCTTTGAACTGATAACATTATTGAAAATATTCACTGGGATAGTATAACGTTGGTAAATCCATAAGAATTTCAATATTTATAATATGAACTATAAATTATACAAATATATCAAATAGTATACAATAATTTAAAAATAGCAATATAATTCATTAAATAATATTCTAAATATATATATTAGGAACTTGCTAACCTAACCCTAAGCCATAACATTTATAAATGTTATTGAACTGATAAATCATAAGGACTTTCAAAGGTACCTTTTCCTCCTGATATCAAGATATCAGATTTTAGATTAATTGATGGGCGCACCCCGGACGCAAACGAAGACGGCGAATAGTTGCCGATGATACCGGTGAGGTAGACGTACCGGACGTTCGAACTACTATATGGTGTTATCAACCATATATTTGTTGCTGTATCTGTAGAGCCATTTCCTAACATTGCTGAGAACATTTCTCCTACTCTCGGTAATCCTACATAACCATTATTCCATGTACTACTTGTCTTACTACATTCTTTTGTTGTTTCTGTTGTATTACTTGCACTACATATCGAGTTTTTATAACTTACACCATCTCCATATTCTCCCAAATAGTATGTTCCTTGTACTAACATATTTTTATATGTTTCACTTATATTATTATACCATGTATTATTCAAATAATATCCCCAATAATTATCATTGTTACTTGTAACTGATGTTGACCAACTCGTACTACTTCCAAAATTCTTTGTCATTACTGCATTATCTGCATCTCTTACATAATCTACACTTGTTAATTTTGTTATGTCATTTTCTATTCCTACTATTCGATATACTTTGTTATCGAATTTTACATATTCTCCACTTACTCTACTATTTAGTTTATCATCTACTGTTGCTACTTCTTTATCTCCTTCTATTCGATATGGATTTTCTTTTGTTCCTGCTCCTCCTGATATCTTGATTCCAGATTTCAGATTAACAGATGGTCGCACCCCGAACGCACCCAATGACGACGAATGGCGGCTGAGGCCACCGGTGTCGGAGACGCGCCGGACGTCCGAACTACTATATGGCGTTATTAACCACCATACGTATCCTATATTTAAATATCCATTTTCATAATTGTTAGAACCTGATATATTTTTATAACTTTGATAATATTCATATGCGTTTAATAAGCCGACCTTACCTTCTACAATTGTTGTCTCGGTTGGTTTACTTGTATATGATGTAGTTTCTGTTGCATTCCACTTGGCATCTTGCACTATTATATTCTCTTGATTTTCTAATGTATCTAAGAAATCTTCATTTAACCATTGATAGATCCATGAACCTTGATAGGTTGTATCTGCTCCCCAATAGATTGCTGTTATTTCATCTTGTGTTATCATTTTTATTGTATTATCTGCATTAATTGATGTTATTCTCCATAGTTTTCCCGAATACCAGACATAATTAAAGTTTACACAATCATTGGTTCCTGAGAAATAAGTTGTATCTCCATCTACTACTGTTGGTTTACATGAACTTGTTGTATGACTTGCTATTTGCTCTTTTATTTCATCTGTTAGTTTAGGTGGTAATTTCTTTTCTTCAAAATCTCCATTTACTGTTACTTTAACTGATGCAAATGCGTCATTGGTCCAGGTTTCCATATCCATATCTGCCGATGTTGCTGCATCTCCTGATCCTAATACCATTTCATCACTTATCCACATATATAATTTATAAGTAATTGTTGTTTCTGCTGATTGTGCTCCAATTGTATTTACCCAGATTCTTGTTCCATCTTTAAAATTTTCATATTTTCCTTCTGCAATTACTTCTTTTTCTTCGCCATCTGGTAATTGTTCAGTTAATCTGAACCTTAAGAACTCATCTGGTATTCTTGTAGTTCTTTCTTCTGGTTCTTCTCCCCATTTAATTACTATTTCATACCAGATTGGTTTGGTATAGGTATTCTTTCCTTCGATTGTAAATTCAAAGTAATCTTCTCCATAGGTTTTACTTGGCATTGCATCTTCTATACTTATAGTATTATTTGTTTCAGTATACTTCATGTAAATATCTCCTGCTACTAATTGTTGATTTGGTCCTATTTGAAAATAACTCCATAAGGCATAGGTTAATCCTACTACTGCTACTAACACGATTGCTATTATTACTCCGGTTAGTATTTTTTTCTTTTTCTTATTATTATCCATAATTTTTTAACTCCTTTCATTTGAGATATCGTCTCACTATTCTAATAATATTATAAGATAAATACTTGGACTTTTCAAGTACTTTTGAGAGAATTTGAAAAAAGACATAGAAAACAATAGTATTAATATACTACTTCTCTATGTCTAAATTTGTCGATTGATATATTTTTAATTTGTATTAATGTTGATATACCCCCCCCATGGTAAACTGATTGCTAACTTTATTTGTTGATACATTACATATATTTTTGCTTGCCATGAAGGGTCACTTCCTTTCCTATCCTATATATACATGATATCATAAATTTTCAAATAATCAAGTACCTAATTTTATAATTTTACATAAATTATGTCAAGTAACTAATTTTCTTTTTCTAATAGAATGGTAATTGGTCCATCATTTATTAAACTAACTTCCATGTCGGCTCCAAATATTCCGGTTTGAACAGGAACAAACTTCGATAATTTCTCATTAAATAAATCATATAACTTTGAAGCTTCACTTCCATTTAAGGCTTTTATATAACTTGGTCTGTTACCTTTTTTAGCATCACCATATAAAGTAAATTGGGAAATTGATAGAATACTTCCTTTAATATCTAAAATACTTTTATTCATAATATGATTTTCATCATCCATTACTCTTAAATTAACTATCTTATTAACCATATAATCTATTACTTTTTCATTATCCCCCTTAGTAAATGATACAAGTAGCATATAACCATATCCTGATTTGCCAACTATTTTTCCATCTACTTTAACACTTGATTCTTTTACTCTTTGAACTACAACTCTCATTTTATCACTCTTTCTATATCTGTTATATAATCTAGTTTATATAAATTTTTATAAATATTATCTAATTCCTTTACTGATTGGACTCTAAAGGATAATTCATAGTTATACTTTAAATCTAAGACATTAGTAATAACATTATTTACTATTATATTAGAAGATGATAATTTATTAATAATTTCCGTTAAATTACTAGTATTAGAATTAGTATAAATTCTAATTTTAACTAAATATTTATTCTTAGTTTGAGTTTTAAAACTAACATCTAATAATCGATCTTGTTTTTTAATATTCTTACATTCTTTTCTATGAATAGTTATACCATTATTCTTGGTAATAAAACCTATTATAGAGTCCCCTGGAATCGGATTACAACAAGATGCTATATTAACTTTAATATTATCAATACCAGATACATTTATATCTGTATTATTCTTATAAACTTCTTCTTTTTTATAAACTTTTTTTACATCATCTGGATATATTATTTCAACAATCGTTCTTGGAACATATTTATTATTACCTAAATTTAAATATAATTCATTTAAATCTTTACATTTTAATTCTTTAAGTATTTTAGTTAAGTTAGTATCTTCTAATAAATCTTTTTTAGGAATATGTTTCTTTCTTAAAAATTTATCTAAATAATCTTCTCCAAGTTTAATAATTTCTTCTTTTCTTTCTTTTTGAAAATAAGATTTTATTTTATTCTTAGTTTGGGTAAGTTTAGCTATTTTTAGCCAAGATAACTTAGGTCCAGTTGATTGTTTACTAGTATTAATTTTAACAACATCATTATCTTCTAAGATATAGTTTAAAGGAACTATTTTATTATTGACAACCGCTCCAACCATCTCTTCTCCGACTTTTGTATGAACACGGTACGCGAAGTCAATTGGGGTTGAACCATAGGGAAGTTCTAAGACATCACCTTTAGGAGTAAAGACGTAGATATTACCATGCATTTTAGTGTCTTTAATCTCTTCATAGATATTATTAGTATCTATCTTATTTTGATAATTATCTATTACCATTTTAAAGAATTCTAGTTTTTGATCCGTTGATGATAAGTTATCGGCTTTTCTATTTTCTTTATAAGACCAATGAGCAGCTAGTCCATTTTCAGCTACTTCATTCATTGCAAATGTTCTAATTTGAATTTCAAATAAAGTATTATCTACTCCAAAGACGGTTGTATGAAGAGATTGGTAACCATTACTCTTTGGCATAGCAATAAAGTCTTTGAAACGTTTTGGAATTGGTTTAAACTTTGAGTGAATTAAGCCTAAAACTAAATAACAAGTAGCTTCATCCTCAACCATTATTCGAAGAGCAAATAAATCATAGATATCATTAAATTTTCTTCCTTTATCAAGTTTATTATAAATACTATAAATACTTTTACTTCTTCCCTTTATTTCATAGTTAACCCCATGACTATCAAGAATATCTTTAACCGCAATTGTCATCTTATTAATAAGAGCATCTCTTTCTTTCTTCTTACTATTAAGTTTTTCAACGATATCATGATATACATCAGGTTTTAAGACTTTTAAAGATAAATCTTCTAACTCACTTTTTAATTTATAAATACCTAAGTGATGAGCAATCGGAGCAACAATTTCAAGAGATTCTTTTGCAAGTCTTTTCGCTTCTTCTCGTTTTTTGCCTTTAATGTTTCGCATTAAGCAGACTCTACTTGAAAGATTAATCATGATAACTCTTACATCCTCAGTCATACCAACAATTATCTTTTTATAATATTCAATTAAATATTCATTCTCGGTTGAATAAATTATTTTATCTAACTTGTATGCTCCAATTACGATTCTCATTATCTCTTTAGGAAACTTTTCACTTAACTCTTTATCACTTACTAATTCCAATGTTAAAAGTTTATAAAGAAGACTTGCTGTAATAGTTTCAACATCAGCATAAACTGAAGTTAAAATAAAAGAGGTTTCCATGACTAATTTTAATTCATCTTGATTAAAATAATTTGTTATATAATTATAACTTTCTTCGATAATACTAGTATCTTCTTTTAAATATTGGTTTATCTTATCAATTAAATTTTCTATTTTTAATTCATTTAAATCCATACATTCTCCTATTTGTAAATTTATTTAATTATACCATAGAAAAAGAAAAAATGTTAGTAATTTAACAATTTTTCTCAAGATTTAATAAATATTCTTTTAATTTACTTCCATATTTATAGCCACCTATTAAAGAATTACTCATGATTACTCTATGACATGGTATTAGAATTAGTAAAGGATTCTTGTTTTGATACTATTATTCTGCCTATATTCCAATACACATAAATAATAGATTTATTAATTTCGTTTGCTACTAAATTAGTAATTTCTTGTACCATTTTACTATTACTTTTTTCAATCATAATAACTACTTTCAAATTGGTCAGACGCATCTGACCAATTTGCTTTTTAATATTAATAATATTATATTCTGTATACTTTAAGATGCAAATTAAGGAATGATATATTAATGAAATATTTGTTAGTTTTATTGATTTTCAATGTAAATGCGACTTTTATAGTATCAATTGCATTTACTTTGAGAAGTAACCTTTTTCTCAAGATTTAATAAATATTCTTTTAATTTACTTCCATATTTATAACCACCTATTAAAGAATTACTCATGATTACTCTATGACATGGTATCAGAATTAGTAAAGGATTCTTGTTTAAAGCCATGCCGATTGCTCTTACCGCTTTAATGTTACCTATCCTTCTTGCTAACTCTTTATAAGTAATAATTTCTCCATAGGAAACTTTAGATAGTTCTAGTAAGACTTTCTGTTAATTTTAACAATATAAGTACTAACAAATTAAAAAAT
>CANRHS010000087.1 GCA_947630495.1 uncultured Bacilli bacterium
GCTTTGGTTTAGAAGTTTAAGATATAATGAATTCATGGGTATTATGTCTAATCGGGAAAATATAAATGATTTTATTATTAACAATGGATTATTAAATAAGTTTGAAAGTTTTTTAAAAGAGTGTGGACAAGATTATAATTTATGTATAATTGAAGATATCGGTAAAAAAGTAATTGGAGTTAAATATAAAAGTTATGAAGCTCGTTTTGACTTAGTAGCATCAACTGGTACTATCTCTCTTTTATTATTCTTTTATTGGATGAATAGGACACCTAATATCTCTTTTATCTATCTTGATGAATTTGATGCTTTTTATCATTATGAACTATCGGCTTATATTTTAAAATATTTAAATAAAAGATGTGAATTTCAATCAGTACTCACTTCCCATAATACATATTTAATAACAAATGAATTAATGCGTCCTGATTGTTATGTTATTTTAAAGAATGGAAAAATTACAAGTTTTGCTGATAGTACTTCTAAGACTATTAGGCAAGCTCATAATTTAGAGAAAATGATGCTTGGAGGAGAATTTGAAAAGTAAAATACTTCTTATAGTTGAGGGAGAAAAAGATGAGCCAAGAATTTTAGGAAGTGAAAGTCATGGCTTACTATCACTTATTGGTGGTGATTATGAAGTAGTTTCATTTAGAAATCCTATTTATGAATTGTATGATGCTTATATAAATAACGAATATGATGATTTAGTTTCTTATTTAAGACATGAAAAAGGTTTAAAATTAGATGATGATATTTTATCAAAGAATGCTTTTAGTGCTATTTATTTGGTGTTTGATTTTGAACCTCAAGATCATAAATATTCGGACAAAAAAATAAGAAAGTTGTTAGAGACATTCAACAATGAAACTGAATTAGGTAAACTTTATATTAATTATCCAATGGTAGAGGCTTATTATCATTTAGAATCTTTACCTGATATTAACTATGATAATAGAACAATAAAATTAGATGAGATGAATGGAAAAATGTATAAAAAGTTAGTAAATAAAGTAACATGTCTAAAGAAAAACAATATTTCTTCTAAAGATTTATGTTATATAATAATGCATAATTATAATAAAGCTAAAAAGATGATAAATTCTGATGATATTTATATTGATTATCTTAAAATATTAGAAACAGAATTAAAATTGAAAAATTCCAAAAATGAAATTTATGTATTAAGTACCTTTCCTCTTATAACAATAGATTATAATTATAATAAAACAATGGAAATACTTAATTTAAATTTAAATAATAGTCTTGTAAATAATTAAAAAAATAAGGAGTTATATGGAAATAATTTTAGGTAAAAGTGCAGGTTTTTGTTATGGAGTTAAAAGAGCTGTAGATGGAGCAAGTCAGATGTTAGAAAAAAAGACACCTCTTTACGCTTTAGGAGAAATTGTTCATAACAAAGAAGTAACAAAAAGTTTAGAAGATAAAGGCTTAATATTTATAGATGATATAAAAGATTCAAAGGGAGATACCATTATAAGAGCTCATGGAGTTGCAAATAGTATATATGAATATGCAAATGCTAAACAAATAAATTTATATGATTTTACATGTCCTCGTGTTTTAAAAATACATAATATTGCTTTAGAATATCGTGATAAAGGATATTATATAATTTTACTTGGTAGTAAAAATCATCCTGAAAATATAGGTACTATTAGTTACTGTGGACTAAACTCTTCAATAGTTGAAGATATCACGGAATTAGATAATCTATTATTAAAATTAAATAATTTTTCGAAAGTCTTAGTAATTGCTCAGACAACATTTAGTTTAAAGAAATATTTTCTTATTAAAAATTATCTTGAAAAGAATCTAAATGCTGATATTGAAGTAGTATTTAAAAATACTATTTGTAAGGCAACCGAGGTTAGACAAAAAGAAACGGAAGAAATATCAAAGGATGTTGATTTCATGATAATAATTGGAGGAAGAAATAGTTCTAATACTAAAAAGTTATATGAAATAGCAAGTGAAAACACGAATACTATTTGTATAGAAACTTATCGTGACTTGGATTTAAGTTATTTAGATGGGGTAGAAAAACTAGGAATTATGGCTGGTGCTTCAACTCCTAAGGAAAGTATTGATGAAGTTATCAAGATAGTTTCTAATTATAAAGAAAAGGTTTATAAAAAATAAGGTGGTATGATGATAGAAAAATTACAAAAAATGATTGATGAATCAAGTAATATAGTTTTCTTTGGTGGAGCAGGAGTTTCTACCGAAAGTGGAATTAAAGATTTTAGAAGTAAAGATGGTCTTTATAGTAGAAAGGAAAAATATCCTCCTGAATATATGTTAAGTCATGATATGTTTTTCTTACATCAAGAAGAGTTCTTTGAATATTATAAAAATACTTTTAATTTAAAAGATATTAAACCTAATATTACGCATAAATATTTAAAAAAGTTAGAAGATAAAGGTAAACTTAAATTAATTGTAACTCAAAATATTGATGGATTGCATGAAGCAGCCGGAAGTAAGAATATTGCTCTTTTACATGGTACCATCTATAAAAATCATTGTCTTAAATGTAATAAGGAATACGATGCTAGTTTTGTCTTTAATAGTAAAGGAGTTCCTAAATGTGCATGTGGAGGAGTAATAAAGCCTGATGTTGTCTTATATGGGGAGAGTCTTCCTGAAGCAGATTTTGCAAGAGCAATCAGAGAAATAAGCAATGCTGATATGTTAATTGTTGCCGGTACTTCTTTAACAGTTGAACCAGCAAGTAGTCTAGTTAATCTCTTTAATGGTAAATACTTAGTAATAATAAATCGTGATAAAACCAAGTATGATTATAAAGCCGACTTAGTTATTCATGACTCTTTAAAGAATATTTTTTCCAAATTAAGGTGACTTGACAAGAATAGTAATTTTCTATAAAATATAGAAAAGCAGGTGATTTATGAAAACAAGAAATATCTTATGGGGATTAGTCTTAGTAATTCTTGGAATAATCTTAGGAATAAATGCAACAGGAATAATTAAAATTGATATCTTTTTCCCTGGTTGGTGGACTTTGTTCATGATTGTTCCTGGTTTAATTGGACTTATAAGTGAAAGTGATAAAGTAGGTAATTCTATCTTAGTTTTAATTGGAGTTTTTCTTTTACTAGCATCTAACAACATAATTGATTTTTCAATGATTTGGAAGTTAATTTTACCAGCAATTTTAGTAATCGTAGGTTTATCTTTAATCTTTAAAGAAAGTTTTAAACCCAAAATTAAAGTAAAAGATTCTAGTTTAAAAGAATATGCTGTAACTTTTTCAAGTCAAGACTTAGACTTTACAAATGAAGAATTCAAAAGTTCTAAGATGTCTTCAATCTTTGGAAGTCTTAAATGTGATTTAAGAAATGCTAAACTAAAAGATGATACCGTTATTAAAGTTGAAGCAATATTTGGAAGTATTAACTTAATAGTACCAAGTGATTATCAAGTTAAAATAACTTCATCTTCCATATTTGGAGGAGTTAATAATAAAACTAAAAAGAAAGATACTAAAAAAGTACTTTATATAGAAGCCAATTGTTTATTTGGAGGAGTTGAGGTCAAATGAATGATAAGCAAAAAACAATTAGAATCTTTGCTATTTCTTTAGGAATATTTTTAGTAATTGCTATATTCTGTTTAATATTCTTCATGATTACATCCGTTTTTAATTTATTTGATGATAATTTATTAGAAACAAATAAATACTTTGAATTAAATAATAATTATAAGATAACTAATTTAGATATAGAACTAGGATATACTAATCTAATTATTAAATTAGGTGATGAAGTAAAATGTGAAACTAATAATTCGGATATTACTATAAAAGAAAATAATGGAAGATTAATAGTTAGAGAAAAAAGCAAAAAGATATTTAAAGATAAAGAGGATTATAAAGTTATTATCTATGTACCTAAAGATGAAGTCTTTGAAGAAGTTAACTTAGAAGAGGGAGCTGGCAAGATGGAGATTGAAAAGTTAAGTACCAATATCTTAGATTTAGAGTTTGGAGCTGGAGTTGCTACAATTAATGAATTAAATGTTTTATATGATGCTGAGATAAAAGGAGGGACTGGAAAGTTTGAACTTTTAAATGGTGATATTAACAATCTCGATTTAGATATGGGAGTAGGCAAAATGGATATTACTTCGAAAGTTTCAGGAACTTCTAGTATTGATGCGGGAATTGGAGAATTAGATTTTAATATTCTAGGATCAAGAGATGATTATAGAGTGAAAGCTGATGGTGGAATAGGTTCCATTTACCTTAATAATGAAAAAATTACCAAGAATAAATACTATGGAAGTGGTGCTAATTATATTGAAATAGATGGGGGTATTGGAAAGATAAACTTAAATTTTAACAATTAGTTAAAAGTTTTTCTTTTTTTTCATATACTACTATGATATAATTAGTTTGTATTAAAATATAGAAAGGAGATAATAATTTATTTTATTATCGGTTTAGGATTATGCAGATTAAAGATATACTTGATAAAGATTCAAATATTAAATTTAATAATATTGTTTTAAATTCCAAAGATGCTAAAAAGGGAGATTTATTTATTCCTTATGGTGGAATTGAAGATAGAACAATGTATATAAGAGATGCCTTAGCTAAAGGTTGTAGTGCCGTTATTACAGATAAAGATTATGAAGATGATATTGGAAAAGTATTTAAAGTAAGTAATTTAGATAAAGAAATAATTCATATATTTAATAAGTACTATGATTATCCTTTAAGAGGTATGAAATTAATTGGAGTAACAGGAACAGACGGGAAGACAACGGTTTCAAGTGTTTTAAGCAATCTTTTAGAGGCTCCTAGTTTAGGAACAAATGGATTTATTTTAAATGGTAAAGTCAAACCTTTAAGTAATACCACACCTCCAATTGACATGTTATATAAATGTTTTAAAGAAGCCCACGATGCTAAATGTAAACATATAGTAATGGAAGCTTCGAGTGAAGCATATCTTACAAGAAGACTTGGAGATCTTCCTTTTGATATAGCAATTTTTACAAATATCACGAAAGATCATCTCGATAAACATAAAACATTTGAAAACTATTTAGAATGTAAATTAGAATTATTTAAACATAGTAAAATAGGTATCTTAAATCATGATAGTAAATATTACTATGACTTTCGTGATGCATCCAAGGAATCTTATTCCTATGGTTATAAAAGAGGATCTGACCTTAGAATAATTAGTCAAAGATTATATATTGATAAATCTATTATTACTTTTAAATATCAAAATAAAAAATATAAACTAACTTATCCTTTATTAGGTGGTTTTAATGTTTATAATATAGCAAGTATTATATTAACCATGTTAGTTTTAGGTTATAAAATGGAAGATATATTTGAAAGATTTAAAAATGTAAAACAAGTTAAAGGTAGAATGGATATTGTTTATAATAAAGATTTTAGTATTGTTATTGACTATGCTCATACAACTAATTCAACAACCAGTGTTTTAAAGTTCTTCAGAAAGTGGAACAAGAATATTATAACTATAGTTGGTTCGGCCGGAGGCAGATATAAAGAAAAAAGAAAAGAAATAGGTAAGGTTGCTTTAAAGTATTCCAAGAAAGTAATTTTCACGATGGATGATCCAAGATATGAAGATCCATCTAAAATAATCGATGATATGTTAAGTAGTACAACAAGAACTAATTATTTAAAAATAATAGATAGAGAAGAAGCAATTAAAAAAGCAATTGAAATAGCTAAAAAAGGAGATTTAATCTTAATTCTTGGTAAGGGTGGAGATAGTTATATGTTAGTTGAAGATAAAAAACTCCCTTACAGTGATTATGAGACTGTTGAAAAAATACTCAAGATGTGATATGATAATATATAAAGTAGGAAAGGATATGATAGTTATGAAATATGTTAACAATATGTCAACTTGGGGGGGGGGCTTAGGAACTAATAAGTATCTTTTTAACCATATATTAAAAGAATAAAACACATAACATAGTAGTTAT
>CANRHS010000088.1 GCA_947630495.1 uncultured Bacilli bacterium
AATGTGAATGGTGTTGTCGAAGTTCCTTCTCCCCCATTTATCGTTACGGTTGATTTCAGATAAAGGGCTGGGCGCGCCCCGCCGATGCGATTCGCATTGTTGTGGCCAACGCAGCCGTCACTATACCAGTAAGCGACACTGCTGGAGCTATAGGAGGAGGGCGACAAGAGCCATTCTGATGTTGAAGTTGAATGATTTGCTTCCTTATAAAGCCAACTTGTATCTTTTGCTGCTCCATTATAATCATATAATAAGGTTCCACTCCAATAACTACTATCGGCACTAAATCCGTAATCTGATGGATACATTAGGCCTATTTTTCCGGTCCACGTTGCACTATTTCCACTCCAGACATCTCCTCCACTACAACTTCCACTACATGTTGTATTTCCTCTTTCATGCTGATATGCTGTTACTGTATCATCCCCACTTGAAAATTTTACATTTCCTAAATACCATTTCGTTTCTTCGATCATTCCTTGTGCTGTCGTACTTAATGTTTTCAAATATCCGTTTGTTGTTCCTGTTGAATTCAACCAATTCATTAATCCTGCATCCGCCCAATTATTGTCATATGTACTTCCATCATAATCCCAATAGGCTGTTGCTGATGTACTACTATATCTTATCTTGAATGTTTTTCCACTTGCTACATATGTGTCTGGCATTGCACTTGCTGGTAATACCTCATCTCTTACTATTTTCATATGTTCTTGCCCTGCTTCATCTTTGAAGATTCCTATTATTCGCCATTTTTCACAATTATCTGATGTTTGCTCCATTCCATCTTGACAATTAAAATAGACATAGTTATTTACTCCTGTTCCGGAATATCTATATTCTCTTACTTCGTCGTCTTTTGATGTTGTCTTTGTATTATCTTCTTTTACTCCGACTAGTCCATCTGTTCCTAATTTCTCTTTTAATACTTCTACTCCTGTTGTTGGAGTTTCTGGCTCTGCTTCTAATTCCTTTTCTTCAAAATCTCCATTTACTGAAACCTTTACAGATGCAAACGCATCTGTATTCCATGTATTCATATCCATATCTGATGTACTTGCATCATCTCCTGCTCCTAGATGCATTTCACTTGATACCCACATATATAACTTATAGGTTATCTTTGTATCTGTTCTTGTATTTGCTGCTATCTTATTTACCCAGATTTTTTTACCTTTAGAAAAATCTTCATACTTTCCTTCTTTTATTACTTCTGTTTCTTCTCCTTCTGGTAATTGTTCAGTTAATCTAAATCTTAAGAACTTATCTGGTATTCTTGTTTTTCTTGTTTCGTGATCATCCCCATGTTTTATTACTATTTCATACCAGATTGGTTTGGTATAGGTATTCTTTCCTTCGATTGTAAACTCGAATACTTGATTTGAATCATATGTGTTTGTTGGCATTGCATTTGTTATATTTATTGAAGTACTTCCTTCTGTATACTTCATATAAATTTCTCCCGCAACGAGTTCTTGATTTTCGCCAACCTTAAAATAATTCCATAAGGCATAGGTTCCTGTTATGGTTAAAGTTAATACTAATAATACTGCTCCTAGTATTACCCATTTTCTCCTTTTTAAATATTTGTTTTCCATATTCTTCTTTTCCTCCTTTATATGGTTCACTATTCTAATAATATTATATAACAACTTCTTGGACTTTTCAAGTCTTTTTTAAAAAGACACAGAAAAGATAGTATTAATATACTACTTTGCTATGTCTTAACTTGTTATATTTTATTAATTTTATATTTTGTGATAAGTTAGTAGTACCCCCCCCATGGTAAACTGATTGCTAACTTTATTTGTTGATACATTACACATATTTTTGCTTATCATGAAGGGTCACTTCCTTTCCTATCCTATATATACATGATATCATAAATTTTCAAATAATCAAGTATAATTTGCAAAAATATGTGTAAAGTTTACATTAATTATCAGAATTATCATAAGAAAGTAAGTCTTTAATATCTTTTTCAGATAATTTACTGAAGACATTAGCTTCTGTATTACTATCAAGTAACTTATCACTTAATAATTTCTTTTTACTTTGAAGATCTAATATCTTCTCTTCGATTGTACCCTTAGTTACAAGGTGAATAACTTGAACAACATTCTTTTGGCCAATTCGATGGGCTCTATCAGTTGCTTGATTTTCCGCTTGAGGATTCCACCACAAATCAAGATGGATTACAACATCGGCACTGGTTAAATTTAAACCAGTTCCCCCAGCTTTAAGCATAATAAAGAAAACATTCGTGTCATCTTGGTTAAATTTATCAACTAATTCCATTCTCTTTTTAGCTGAAACTGAACCATCTATAATATAAGAAGAAATATTTTCTCTTAAAAGTTCATATTTAGCAAGTTCTAGACCGGTTCTAAAACTTGTAAATACTAAGATTTTATGACCATTATCTACCATTTCTTTAACTACTTTAACAAATTCTTCTAACTTACCACTTCCACCTTTATAATCTTTAAAAAGAATTCTTGGGTCAATACAAATCTGTCTTAGTTTGGTTAATAATTGAAGTATTAAAAATCTTGCTTTTGATATACCATCTGTTTGCATTACTTCATCAAGTTCCTTATTAACTCTTTCAAGTTCAGCAAGATATAATTTCTTTTGTTCATTTGTTAAATCAACAAAGATATTATTCTCGATCTTATCTGGTAAATCCTTAATAACATCCTTTTTTCGTCTTCGCATAATAAATGGAGAAACTAATTTATTAAGACTATTTATTTTATTATTATCATCTTCTTGTTCTAAATCTTTTATCTTATACTTTTTATCAAAAGTTGGCAAACTTGCTAAGAAACCTGGCATGATAAAATCAAAGATACTCCATAACTCTAAAATTGAGTTTTCAATCGGAGTTCCCGTTAAAGCAAACTTGGTATCTGCTTTAATATTCTTAACAGTTCGAGTAATCTCTGTATTAACATTCTTTATATTTTGAGCTTCATCAATAATCATGGTTTTAAAATGCATGTCCTCATATATTTCTTTATCTTCTCTTAAAAGTCCATAAGTGGTAATTAAAACATTCGTATCATCTATATTTTCTAAATCTTCTCTTCTTTTACTTCTAAGTCCGGCTATAACCTTATAGTTAATACCCTTACCAAATTTATTAAACTCATTTTCCCAGTTATAAGCAAGAGAAGTTGGTGCTACAATTAAAAACTTATAATCTTTATCATCTTTTAATAATTCTTTAATATAATAGATAGTTTGAATAGACTTACCAAGCCCCATCTCATCCGCAAGGATTCCTCCGAATCCCGTTCTATCAATATTAACTAACCATTTAACTCCATCTACTTGATATTCTCTTAAGATTTCTAAATCCTTCTTTGTTAAATTAATATCACTATCTTTATATTTATTAAATTTATCAATCAAATCATCAAATAAATTATTTGTTTCTATAATATGGTACTTATCCCCTTTTAAACTATCCAAATAAATTGCTCGATACTTAGGAATTACCCCAACTTTATTCTTGATATCCCCTTTCGATAACTCCATATCTTGGGTTAACTCATTAAATTCTTCTAAACTTGGATCATCTAAATCTAAAATATCACCAGACTTTAACCTATAATACTTCTTATTATTCTTTAAAGATTCTAAGACATTAACAATCTCATCTTCTTTAATATTCCCTAAATCAAAAGAATAACTTAAAATATTATCCATTCCTATTGAAAAAGTACTCTTAATATTATTATCTTTAACTATTCTTACTTTCTTTAGATTTTCACTGGTATATGTCTCATACTTTTCAGTTAACTCCAGTAAATCTTCTTCTAAGAACTTCCCTATATTATCAATATCATCTAAATAAATTATATCTTTTCCAATAGTAAACCCATATTTACATATATCATTTACAATATTATCTTCATAATCTTTATCTCTTAAGATATTACTATTATTATCAAAATAATCTACTTCGGTGTCATCATATAAAAACTTAACATTACAAATAACCATATTACTTAAATCAAAATATAATTTAGTTTTAATACTACTTGTAATCTTTATATCATCTATTTTATTATCTATTTCAATATTATCTTTAACAACAGGTAATAAAGTATTAACAAAATTTACTTTATCATTATTATCAAATATTAATTCATTTATATTATTCTCTAATAATTCTTTTACTAAACTAGCTTTTTTAGTATCTAAATGATATAAAGTATCTCCAACTTGAATATATTCATAATCTGAAGTTATCTTTAAACAATCTTTATTTATATCTAATTTTAAACGATAATTATTTTTTAATATTAAATTAGTTTTAAAAGGAAAATCAGTACTTATTTTCTTAATAACAACACCATTTAAAGTAAATTTCTTATCTTCTAGTAACAATAACATCTTTTTAACATTATAAGGTCCTGATAAATAATCTTTATTATAATAGTAATAACTAGGTGTATCAACAAGCATGATTAAGTATTCTAATATTTCTTCGTTTTCTTTCGAAAAATAACATTTATCTGGGTCATATGTAAAATTCTTTCCTATTTCATAGACTTCTTTATCTCTTATACATCTTAAGAATTTTTTAAGTTTACTTCCATTACTACATTTATATAATCTATCAGTTCCTATTTTTAAAGAAACATCTAAAGTATCTCCTCCTCTAGAATATCCTGTTAATTCATATTCAACATGGACTTCTTCTTTAACATTTCTTTTGGTATTATCATTAAACTTTTTAAATAAATCCTTCGTAAAATTAGAAATAGTCTTATCATCTATTTTAAAATTAAATAATTGATCAAAGTAATAATATAAAGCTGCTCCTAAATGTTTACAACTACTAGTACTACTAAATTGCATACAATTACAACCCATACTTAAGATTTCATTCGTGTCTCGATTAATCTTAACACTACATCGATAAATCTCCATTGTTCTTTCAGATTCAACTCCAACTATGGCTTTGATAATATTATTACCTAAATCTTCAATATTAAGTCTTTTAATATAACTTTGATAATAATTTCTTCCTTTAAGATAATCTGTATAATTAAGATATTTCGTTAATATTTTTTCTTTTTCTTTCTCTGGTATTTTAATAACCATAAAATCACTTCCTTAAAACTAAGATTTATTATATTATAGATACAACAGAAAAATCAAGGTTCAAAATGAAAAAAAGTGATATTTTTTTATCACCTTAGTTATTTGTATTAATTTTTCTTGTTTCAATTTTAATTTTTTTACCTATATAAGCAATAGCTATTTCCGTTACATTAAATTCTTTAACACTTTCAATATAGCCTTTTTTCTCTATTTGACTAAACGAATTTTCGATTGTTTTATCAAATCCAAATCTCGTTGCTGATTTAAGTTCTATGATATAGGCGTTATTAGTACTATTATTAATTGGTTTTAATACTAAATCATATCTTCCTTCACCTGATTCACGATTACTAGTAATATCAAAGACTCGATTTGTTGAATCATACAAAAGTCCCATCACAAATCCATGATAAAAGTTTTCTCCTTTTTGATTTTTAGGTACATCATAGTAACTAAAACCACTTTGAACAATACTTTTAAAACTATCTTTAAATTTATCTATATCTCCGTCCTTTAAGATTTCCGCAAAATCTATTTCTTCTTGAAAATCTGTTAACCAACTATTAGCCATGTTTTCTAAGTTTTCTCTAACTTCTAAATTAGGTATTTTTAAAGTTGCATCATTAGGATTAGTAATAAATTTAGTTGGAGTTAAATAGCCAGTTAATAAGAATAAAGTCCAAATTGTGTTTTTCTTTGCCTTTAAACTTTTTAAATCCATGAATATATCTAAAACAAGATGTTCTATTCTCCCTGTTTCAAGTAATTTATGAAAATCATTTAAG
>CANRHS010000089.1 GCA_947630495.1 uncultured Bacilli bacterium
CTTTAAAGACTTAATTTTTAATTTAGAATTAGCAATTAGAAATACTCCTATTAAGGTTATTAAAATAGAAACAATTGATAATAACTTAAATTTTTCTGTTCCTAAAATAATATCTATTAAAAATGCTATTAATAAATTTAAAGATAAATAAGCTTGATCTTCATATGGCTTTAAATACTTTAAACAACCAACTATACTAATTTGCTTCTTATATCTTAAAAACATTCCAATTATTAATAAGATAAAAGGTATAATATTAAAACTAAATTTAAAAGAATTAGTAATTATTTCAATTATTAAACTAATTAAAGAAAAAGGTATTGTTAATAAACAAATATAATAAAAATAATCTTTCTTCTTGATTCCTAAATTAACAAGATATTTATCAAGATAAGTTTGAATGGCACTAGAAAGAGATGCTATTAATATAATATAGATAGTCATATAACCACCTATTATAGTATATAATAAAATAATAATTTGGTCTCAACTATAGAAATTTATTTATAATTATTATATAATGATAAAGGTGGTAGAATGAATAATATAGAAAAAATAGAAGATTTCTTTTATTTAGATATAGAGATAAAAAAACTAATTAATTATTTAAATCCATATTCTTATTCTAAAACAAGATTAAGTTTATATGAAAAAGATGTTTTAAAAGGAATTGAAACTTCAAGAAAAGCTATTTTAAAAATAATTAATCTATTTAATTTTTCAGATATAATTATAAAAAGAGTTAATGATTTTTTTGAAGTTATATTAGAAGAAGCCTATAAAAGTAGTAATGAAAGTGAATTTCAAGAATTTGTTTTTCGAAGAATACATAATTTAAACTCTAATTTTATTAAAGAAGTTAGATTAAATTGTTTTGGTTACAATGAAAGAAATGGATACGATAATGATCCTATTTTAGAATATTTACTTATGAATGCTTCTAGTATAAATGAATTTTTGTATACTATTCATAGCTATATCATGAATAATGAAAAGTATTATCAAAGTATTCCTATAATTAATGCTAAAGAAAGTAAAAAGCAATATCAAATTAAATTAAGAGGAATAAATAATAACTTAGGAATTACTCTATTTAACAAATTTCCAATAGATGATAATATAGGTTATACAGATATATTAAATCTTAAAGAAAAGATTTTGATAATGATAAAAGATATAGGACATGCTTTAACAATTGATATTAATTTAGAAAATTCAGATTTTATTTTAGTTAATTATTATATACCTAAAGTATGTAATGTAGAAATGGCTAATAAATTAAAAGGAATTAATAAACCTCTAAAGTTATTTGAAGGTGCAAGTGGTAATTTTGAAACTAATCTAGATAATTTAATAGATGATATAATAAACTTTATTAAAATGGTTCCTACTGATTTAGATATTAATAAGAAAATAATGTAAAAGAAAAACTATCAAGCGATAGTCTTTTTTATGGTTTAACAATTATTTTTATGTTTGTTGTCTTACCACTTGTAAGATCAAGGAATGCATCTTGAACTTTTTCAAGTGGTACTTTTAAATCAATATATTTTTCAACATCGATTTTCTTTTTAGCAATTAAATCAATACAAGTTTCAAATTCTTGTTCTGTATAGGCAATTGCTCCTTGAAGATTGGCTTCTTTCATAACTCCTGCAACAATTGGAACTGAGATATTGCCAGTAGAAACTCCAACTAAAACAACGGTTCCTCCAGGTTTTACACACATGATGGCTTCACTAACAGCATACTGATTTCCACAGCATTCAATAACTTTATCAAATCCTCCATGAGATTTCTTAAGGGCTTTATTAATAACATCTTTATTAGTTGCATCAAATACTTCATCAATTTTTCCATATTTTAAGCCTTTCTTGGCTCTTTTCATATTAGTTTCCATTAAAGCAATGTAAGTTGCTCCATTTAACTTAGCAAATTCAGCAGCCATTAAACCAATAATGCCGCCCCCTATAATTAAAACACTATCTCCAACCTTTACATTACCAAGATTAACTGCATGTAAGGAAACTGAAGATGGTTCAACAAGCGTTGCTCCATAGAAGGTTACTTTATCAGGTAATTTCTTAACCATATCTGGTCTACAACTTAAGAATTCCGCAAATCCTCCAGAGTTAGTTAAAGATAACCCAACCGCATTAGTCCAAGTTTCAGGGCAAAATTGAGGATTACCACTTTTACAAGCTTCACACATTCCACATGGTGAAATAGGAAGACCGGTTACTCTATCCCCTACTTTTAAATCCCTTCTTGCTCCAGGATCAACTACTACTCCTGAAAACTCATGACCCATGATAAGTTCAAGAGGCATTCCTCCATCAAAATAATGTAAGTCTGACCCACAGATACCACAGGCTTTAACTTTAATTATAACAGAACCATTTTGAGAAACTGGTTTCTTAATCGTTGCTATTTGTAAATCATGTACTCCTTTTAATTTAACACACTTCATAACTTCCTCCTTATTCTATATATAAATTATACCACATTTTTTTAAATATAAATAAATTATTTTTTTAACTTTACATATTTTAAGTAAACTAGGTATTAATAACACACATTCTTATAATTTTTTCATAACTTATATTAGATAAGAATAAAGGAGTGAGATTATGAATAATTGTCTAGATAATTGTTTAGCAAAGATTTTAAATGTTATTAAAATTCTTCAAAATAATGCCGATAAGACGGAATGTCAAGATAATACTTGTACTAAACCTTTCTTAGGTTTAAATACAACTATTCTTTGTTTTAACACAAGACCAGTTATGCTATATAGATGTGATAATACCCCAGTTACTTTAGGTTATACAAATGCAAGTGGAGAAGCAGCAACTACTGATATTTTCAGAGTTGAAAGTGTAACTGATGATAGTGTTGGAGTACTTTTACTTGAAGCATCAACTGATGCAAACGGTGTTACAACTTATGTAAACACGAATACTTATGCAACTATTAATTTAGGATGTGTATGTGCTATTCGTTGTTTACCAGATACAATTGTTAATAATGTTTAAGAAAGGAGAAATTTGAAATATGTGTAATAAAGAATGTAATGAAACTAGTATAAGTAAAATCTTAGATTTTATCCTAGAACTTCAAAAATGTGCTGATAATACTGACTTAGATACAACTGGCTGTGATAGACCTTGCTTAGGTCCTGCTATCAACAATGGTTTAATCTTTAATACAAGACCTATTACTTTATATGCATGTCAAACAGGAACTCTTTGGACTATGCCTTATAATTTAAATGGAACAGTAGGTGAATCAACAGTATTTAAGATTTCTAAAGTTGATGGTAACTGTGCAACCTTCGAGATTCTAGCCCCAAATCCTGAAACTGACAATCCTTTGATACCATATGTATCTACTAATAATTTCTTCACAATCGATTTAAGTTGTGTACTTGCAATTAGATGTTTAGATGATACTTATACAATGTAAAGAAGCGAAAGCTTCTTTTTATCATAGAAAAAGAGACTATCTAGTCTCAACAATTAATTTAATAGCAGTTCTCTCTTCCCCTTCAATTGAAATATCTTGAAATGCTGGGGTACAAATTAAATTTTTTCCACTTGGAGCAACGAATCCACGAGCAATTGCTATTGCTTTGATTGCTTGATTAATTGCTCCTGCTCCAACTGCTTGTATTTCTACACTTGTTTTATCTTTAAAGACATTTGCAAGAGCTCCAGCTACACTACTAGGATTTGATTTACTGCTTACTTTAAGTGTTTCCATGTTTATTTCCTCCATTCAATTAATTATATTAAACTATTGAAAAAAAATAACAATAATCTGTTATTTTTTAATTACATTGCAATTTCATAAGCCGTATCTGGACTCATACCATCTCCACCTGTTATATAAACATTAGAGTTTAGATTGATGGATGGACGGACCCTGTACGCGTTTGAGGACGGCGAATTGCTGATGAGGCGACCGTAGTTGTCGACGTACCGGACGTACGAACTGCTA
This sequence comes from uncultured Bacilli bacterium, assembly GCA_947630495.1. Lineage (GTDB taxonomy): Bacteria > Bacillota_I > Bacilli_A > RF39 > UBA660 > RUG591. The sequence goes on from CANRHS010000089.1 coordinate 4,000, forward strand.
TATGGTGTTATTAACCATATATTACTTGATGAGGAATATCCTTCTCCTAGTTGCGCTGAGAACATTTCTCCTACTCGCGGTAATCCTACATACCCATTATTCCATATACTACTTGTCTTACTACATTCTTTTGTTGTTTCTGTTGTATTACTTGCACTACATATTGTATTTTTATAACTTACATAATCTCCATATTGTCCCAAATAGTATGTTCCCTGCACTAACATATTTCTATATGTTTCACTTATATTATTATACCATGTTTTATTCAAATATCCTGCCCAATTATCTTCACTTGTTGTTGTCCCACTTCCATATAACACATCAGTAGTTACACTTGAAAAGTTCTTTGTCATTACTGCTCCATCTGCATCTCTTACATAATCTACACTTGTTAATTTTGTTGTTCCATTTTCTATTCCTACTATTCGATATTTCTTTCCATCAAAATTTACATACTCTCCACTTACTCTACTATTTAATTTATCATTTACTGTTGCTACTGCCTTATCTCCTTCTATTCGATATGGATCTTCCTTTGTTCCTGCCCCTCCTGATATCTTGATTCCAGATTTTAGATTAACTGATGGACGAACCCCGAGCGTAGAGGGCGGCGAAGCGTAGTTGAGGTTACCGTTGTTGATGACGTTCCGGACGCGCGAACTATCGTATGGTGTTATTAGCCACCAATAATATCCTATATTTAAATAATTCGTACTAGTACTTTTATATGCTTGATAATATTCATATGTATTTAATAACCCTACTTTACCTTCAACAATTGTTGTCTCGGCTGGTTTTGCTGGGGTTGAATTACTATCTGCTGTTGCATTCCACTTTGCATCTTGCACTATTATATTTTCTTGATTTTCAAGGGTATCTAAGAAATCTTCATTTAACCATTGATATATCCATGATTCTTTCCCTGAGTCTTTATCTTTATATGTTGTATCTTCTCCCCATGGAATTGCTGTTATTGCATCTTGCGTTATCATTTTTATTGTATTATCTGCATTGATTGCTGTTATTCTCCATAGTTTTCCGGAATACCATACATAGTTAAAGTTTATACAACTTTTACTTCCTGAGAAATAGGTTGTATCTCCATCAACTATAGTTGGAGTACAAGACTCTGTTGTATGACTTGTTATTTGGTTTTTTATTTCATTTGTTAAAATTCCTGGCAATTTCTTTTCTTCAAAATCTCCTGTTACTGATACTTTAACTGATGCAAATGCATCATTGGTCCAGGTTTCCATATCCATATCTGCTCCCGTTGCAGCATCTCCTGAACCAAGGCGCATTTCATCACTTATCCACATATATAATTTATAAGTAATTGTGGTTTCTGCAGATTGTGCTCCAATTGTATTTACCCAGATTCTTGTGCCTTCTTTAAAATTTTCATATTTACCTTCAGCAATTACTTCTTGTTCTTCTCCACTTGGTAATTGTTCAGTTAATCTAAATCTTAAGAACTCATCTGGTATTCTTGTAGTTCTACCAACTGGTTCTTCTCCCCATTTAATTACTATTTCATACCATATTGGTTTTGTATATGTATTCTTTCCTTCTATGGTAAATTCAAAGTAATCTTCTCCATATGTTTTACTTGGCATAGCATTTTCTATATTTATTGTATTACTTGTTTCAGTATACTTCATATAAATATCTCCTGCTACTAATTGTTGATTTGGTCCTATTTGAAAATATGACCATAATGCATAGGTTAAACCTACTACTGCTACTAATACGATTGCTATTATTATTCCTGTTAGTACTCTTTTCTTTTTCTTATTATTATCCATTTTTATAACTCCTTTCACTAGGGTTCTGACCCTTTATTCTAATAATATTATAAGATAAATACTTGGACTT
>CANRHS010000090.1 GCA_947630495.1 uncultured Bacilli bacterium
TTAGTTGCCACATATAGGGCTGGCTTCACCCACTTTTTTAGTTGCCACATATAGGGCTGGCTTCACCCACTTTTTTAACATAAGCAAATTTAATTATTAGTTATTGACCAACCTATACATATAAAGGATCTGCTTATGTGATATCATTATAACATTATTAAAAATCAATGTCAACACTTTTTTGTAACTTTTTTAGTATTTTTTTGATATTCTTTATGACAAAACTCTTGAAACCTACAATCTCTACACTCAGGTTTAATTGCTTTACATTTATATCTTCCAAATAACACTAGTTGCTTATGTAATTTATTCCAATTTTCTTTTTTAAATACTTTCTTTAAATCCTTTTCAACTTCCAAAGGCTCTTTAGATTTAGTTAACCCAAGTCTATTCGCAACTCTTAAAACATGAGTGTCAACTGCAAGAGATGGAATATCATAAAGTTCTCCTAAAACAACATTAGCAGTTTTTCTTCCGACCCCTTTCATACTTTCAAGTTCCATGTGACTCTTAGGTACTTTCCCATTAAAGTTATTAATTAAAGAATTAGCAATTTCTAAAACATTACTTGCTTTTTTATTATAATTACCAATTGGTTTAATTATTTCTTTTATATCATTAATATCTGCTTTACTAAGTTTTTCTAAAGTATCATATTTCTTAAATAAAATTCTTGTTACTTTATTAACTCCAACATCCGTCGTTTGAGCCGATAGCATAACGGCAATTAATAATTCATAATCTTTCGTATATTCAAGTTCACATTTTGGTTCTTTAAATAAATAATCTAAATACTCTTCAATTTGCAATATATTCTTCATCATCCAACCAGTCCCATTCTGATGTATCAACATCAACTATATCATCAGTATCACTACTTTGTTTATCTTTATTTTCATTTAAATCATCAAGATTCTTAATACCTTGCATTTGCCAATTTAAAAGCATCTTATCAACATATTTTAAATTATAAACACCTGATTCAAGAGCAAGGCTAATCGCTTTTTTTATTAAACTAGTATCAATACTACTTTGAAGCCATCCTTCAATTGTCTTAATTTCAATACTATTAAGAGGTCTTTTTACTTCTTTTTCAATATAAGTAAAGATACTTTCTTTAGGTTCACTATCACTTTCGGTATTAATCAACATAGTACTAATCTTTTCATAAAAGTTTTCTAAATTAATTACTTCTTCTAAAACCCCATTTTCACTTTTTAAAACTTCTAAATTTAAGTAACCCTTGGAAATTAAAATAGATACATATCCCATTGCTTCCATAACATCAATATTTAAATCTTCAGCTATTTTCTTCGGATTAAAATCAAGAGTATCTTGCTTACTATATAAATACATTAAGAAAACAAACTCTTCCATTGTTAAATTCATCTTTTTAAAACATTTTAAAATATATAAAGGTATAACGACATTCCCTTCTCCAATAAATTTATTTAATTTGTTTTTCATAGTTACCTCTTATTAACCTTTAAAGAATAACTATATTCGACATTCTCTAATTTTTCATTAAAGTATATATAAACTTTATAAGTATCTTTCTTTTTCCTTGAAATACTATTTTTTAGTAAAACATTATCTTTTATATCACTTAAAGTGCCACTTGCTACTTCTTTATCATTTACTAAGATTATATAATCAAGACTACTTCTATCAAGACCTTCTGATAATTTATCTTCAAGCGTTAAATCAAAGTCAAGGTTTGCTAAACTTTTATTTTCTAAAGTAAATATATAAGGATAATTTTTTAAGGCTTCTTCTTTCGTTTCTTTATCAAGATTTTCTAATTTAAATTCTTCTGTATCTTCAAACGTTGCAACGACATTAATATCTCCATATTTATTTTTATCAACATATAAACTAACAACATAAGAAATACCGACAACAAATATACATAATAATATAACCCCAATTATTTTTCCTACTTTCATATTTACACCTCGCTTTAACCTTAATTCCTGTAATTAAATTATACACCAATTTTTCTTAAAGTGCATTACTTTTTTAAGAAATCTTGTTTTTTTCTCGAAGTTTTTTAATTTCTTCACTTTGCATATATTCTGAATATGGCATTCTTCTATCAACAATGGTTCCATTTTCAAAGATTTCAATTATTCTGTTAGCTGCTGTTTCATTTAATTCATAGTCTAAACTAGTAAATAAGATTTCTCCTTTAAAGTTAATCATTCCTTTGTTTAAAGATGTAATACTTTCAAGGTCTAAATGGTTCGTTGGTTCATCAAAAATTAAGAAGTTTGGTTCTTCAAGCATCATCTTCGATAGCATACAACGGGCTTTCTCACCACCTGATAAGACATTTACGGATTTAAAAACATCATCACCTGAAAAAAGCATTCTTCCTAAGAAACTTCTTAGAACTTCCTCATCATCGACTCTCTTGTATTTTGACATCCATTCAATTATATTTTCTGATCCTTTAAAGTACTCTGTATTATCACTTTCAAAATAAGAAACTTTACTATTACAACACCATTTAAATTCTCCTGCATTATATTTTTTCTTCTTTGTTAAAACATCAAATAATAAAGTCTTTTGAATATTTGAACCAAGCACGGCTATTTTATCATCTTTTAAAACTGTAAATGAAACCTTATTAAGAAGTTTATTTCCTTTATCATCTAAAACTGTTAAGTTATCTACATTTAAAACTTCTCTGCTATTCCCTTTTTCAAATTTAAAATCAATAAAAGGATATTTTCTTGATGAAGGAATTATTTCTTCAAGTTCAATTTTTTCTAAAATCTTTTTTCTTGAAGTTGCTTGTTTACTTTTAGATGCATTAGCACTAAATTTGGCAATAAAGTCTTTTAATTCTTTAATTTTATCTTCTTTTTTCCTATTTGATTCTTTTATTTGCTTTTGCAATAACTCACTTGATTCTCTCCAGAAATCATAGTTACCAGCATATAAAGTCATTTTAGAATAATCTATATCAACTATATTTGTACAAACATTATTTAAGAAATGTCTATCATGGCTAACAACAATAACACAATTTGGATAATTAATAATAAATTCACTTAACCAGTTAATGGCATCAATATCTAAGTTATTAGTTGGTTCATCAAGTAGTAATACATCAGGATTTTGAAATAGGCTTTTAGCAAGTAAAACTTTTACTTTATCGTTATTTTCTAACTCTTTCATCTTTAAATAATGAAGTTCATTTTTTATTCCTAAGTTAGCAAGTAAGGTACTTGCTTCACTCTCAGCTTCCCAGCCATTTAATTCCATGAACTCGGCTTCAAGTTCTCCAAGTCTTATTCCATCTTCTTCACTAAATTCGGTATGCGAATATAATTCATCTTTCTCCGACCTTATATCATATAATTTTTTATTCCCCATGATAACAACATCAATTACTAAATAGTCATCATATTTATAATGATCTTGTTCAAGAGTTGAAACTCTATCATTTTTAGGTATGATAATTTCTCCTGTTGTTGTATCTAATTCATGATTTATTAATTTTAAGAAAGTACTTTTCCCACTTCCATTAGCACCTATTAAACCATAACAAGCACCATCATTAAATTTTAAATTAACATTTTCAAATAAAGTCTTTGTTCCAAATCTTAAAGAAACATTATTAACTGTAATCATACTATCAGTCCTTCCAAACTATTTAATTTTATCATACCTTCTTCTTTTATTCAATCTAAACCTGAAAAAAACACCTACTTTATAAAAAGTGGAATTTTCCAGTTTTTATAAAGTAAGTATCAAACTATATACTTTTTATATTAAATATTAACTAATTCTAAACTTTCTAAATACTCCAAAACAACTACTATAACTTTATCAATTTCTATACCTAACCAATTATTATTACTTAGAACACCTCATCCATTAGTATTTTATATAGTTTATCACCATATTGAAAATGAGTTAAATACTCTTCTATTAAAGTAATATCAAGTTCCGATACAATTTTTCGATAATTATTAATAATTTCTTTATAAAGATCATATCCCATACTATTTTTATTCCTTACTAAATCAATCAATAATCTTTCTTTGTTGTATATCTTAAGATTTATTCCTTCATACATATAAGAGGATATTCCAAGATTATATAATTCATCTTTCATTCTTATTTGCTTTATTTCATAGTTAACAATATTAGTAGCATTTCTATTAGTACATAATATTATTCTATCTGGAATAACATCAGTTAATCCATAGTAATAATAAGCAGATAATCCACCAATTACAGCATAAGGATATTTTTTCATAATTATACTTAAATAATGATTATTTAAAGTATCAGAATATATCCCATCTTCAATTTTATATACTTTATTATTTTCTAAAGCCTTTTTTAAATTATAATCATTTTTATATTCTTTCATTGCTTCTTTATAATTATATAACATATCAATCACCTATATATAATTATAAAGTAAAAACCACCATTAGTCGATACCTATGGTGGTTTTTACTTAAATATTTTTTTATTTAATAGCCTTCTTAAGATTACTAAGTTCTATCTTAGTATTATTATTTTCTAAAGTATCATTAAATAAATAATCATATCTAAATAAAGTAAATCCATTATATTTATTTAAAGTTTTTATATAATTTATTTGTCTTTCTATTATATTATTATTTTCTATCCATTCATTTTTTCCACTTCCAGCCATGTTATCAACTAATCCTACTTTATAAAAAGCTAAAACTGGTATTAACTTAGTATCATTTTCTATTAAATCATTCCATTCTTTAATAGTTTCTAAAAAAGGTTTATATTGATTATCAAATCCATAATAAACTTGAGGCATAATAATATCAACATAATCTTTTTCTTTAAGCCAAGTTTTAACATCTGCAAAGTTATAGGTATAATCATTTTCAATATTACCATCTGGTGCTATACTAAAAATAATATTAGAATCATACTCTTTAATTAATTTATAAACACTTTTAATCATTGTATTAACTAAGTTTAATCTATAATCACTCAAAGTAATATTAGGATTATTTTCCATATATTTTAAATAGTTATCTTTATCTATTTCTTGGTCTACATAAAAGTAATCATCAAAATGAATTCCATCAACATGATATTTAGATATAAGTTCATAAACTTGTTTTAAGATTAAATCAATTGTCTTAGGACTTGCTGGATTATAATAAATTCCCTCACTACTCGCTTTAGCTTCTCCTGTTGCAAGCATCGTGTAAGCAGGATTAGTCTTGGAAATCTTTGAAGTGTCACTTTCTAAACTAATTCGGTAAGGATTAATCCAAGCATGTACTTTTAAATTCCTTTTCTTAGCTTCTCTAATAAAATAATCTAAGTAATCCATCCCGGGATTCTTTCCTTCAACTCCACTTAAAGTATAAGAATAAGGAAATATTTCAGATTTATAGATACTATCTGAAAATGGAGATACATGTAAGAAGATTGTATTAAAACCAAGAGTAGATATATTATCAAGCATTTTATTAATATAAGATTTATTAATATTTAAAGCATTTCCTTGAAAATAAGTTAAATATTCTAAATAACTTATATAAATTCCTCTTATTTCTAAATCTTCCGAAATATTTCTTACTTTACTTCCTGAAACAAAAGCTAAACTACTTAAAAATAATATAATAATTAAAAAAAAGACAAATATTTTTTTCATATAATCACAAGATTATTTTATAAAATTTATTTGTCTTATTTTGTCTAATAATGTAATCTTTTATATTCTTTCATAGTAATAGTCAATTATATTTAATCCTTTAACTATTTTAATTCTAATAGGCTTAGGTTCTATATAATTACTATATTTAATTACATCACCTGTTA
>CANRHS010000091.1 GCA_947630495.1 uncultured Bacilli bacterium
TATCTTTTAAGATTGTTTCTAAATTAATCATTACAATTCCTCCCAAAATACTTGTTGTATTTTAGCATATTTTTTTAAAATTGTAAAGAAAAAGAATAGTTAGCCTATTCCTTATTAGTTTTAAATTTCTCTTTTTCTCTATGCATATAAGTTGAAATAGCAGTTTCTACTTCTCTTAAAGATGAGATAGCTAGATTTGAGATTACTATTTTTTCTTTTGCTGTATCAATGATTACTTTTCCAAATAATAACCCTGATTGAACTTTTAAATCATTGAATAAATCAGGAGTAACAGAGGTTAAAAAGTAACCCCATACAACTCTTTTAGTGGCAACCATTATTCTTTCATTAGTAAGAGCAACAACTACACTTGAAAATATTTCTTTATTAGAATACCCTTTTTGTCCACAGAAAACATAAAGTAATTTTTCATTGGGATTTAAATGGGCAGCTATTACTTCACTATGAGCCTTAATTCGAAAAGCAATCGTTCCAAAATATTTTTTCTTAAACCTGCGAGCTAATTTATATACTTTATCTCTCATTTTATAAATCCATTATTTTTAAGTAAAGTTTTAAGTTGATCTTCAGGTACATATTGATATACACCATCAACTATCTTACCATCTTTAACAATTATCGTATTAGGCGTTCCCCAACCTTTTTCATATTCAGGCGCTGAGGCAACAAACTTATTACCAGTTTCTGTTTTTATAGCATTTCCTTCATCGTCATATTTAACATTACCTTCATCATCATGTTCTAAGAAATTTGTTGTATCTAAGTAATAAATAGGTAAGTCATATTTAACAGCAAGTCTTTTAACAATAGGAGTTTCTTGCTGACAAAAAGTACAATCAGGTTTAGCAACATAAATTATTCTGGCTTCACTATCATTCATATATTCAATATACTTATCAACATCAATATAAGTAAATTCAAAAGAACTAGTATCAATATTCTCTCCATAACTTAAAGATGTCCAATAAGCAAAGCCTACAATAAGGGCAACAACTAAAACTATTCCTACACCCTTAAAAATTTTCTCTTTAGTCTCTTTAGTTAATCCTTTCTTAGGTTCCTTTTTCGTTTCCTTTTTAATATCTTTTTCTTCTTTCTTCTTAGTTTCTTTAGTATTATCTTTTTTACTAACTTCCTTTTTTTTCATAATAACATCCTTTCTTTAATAATTATAACACTTATTTATTAAAATTTCAATTTATTAATGTAAAGTTGTAAATTATTGTAAATTATTATTTCATATAATAATAAATTAAACATAAAATCATAAATACAACAACTAAAATAGTTGGTATAAATTCTTTAAATTTTTTCATTATCTTTCTCCTTTTATATCATTTAATATAATACTTGCCATATAAAGACCAAACATATTAGGTATAATTGAATTAGAACCAATTACCTTATCATGATGTTCTATAACTTCTTTAGAATAAACTACTCTTATATCTAAACAATCTTTATTATCTTTCAAATTATATCTTAAAATCTTAGCAAGTTTATCATAACTAGTATTTTTTAATTTAGTAACTTCTATCAAAGATGGATTAAATTTAAACCCTGCTCCCATACTAGAAATAATCTTAATTCCTCTTTTAACACTTTCTCTAATTATTATTTCTTTACTTTTAACTACATCACAACAATCTAAGATATAATCATAATCATTATTAAAAATTAAATCTTTATTATCTTCATTATAAAAGATAGGATAAGTTATAACTTTACAATCTGGATTAATATCTAAAATTAAATCTTTTAAAACATCAACCTTTAATTTACCAATTGTTGAATGATAGGCTACTACTTGTCTATTTATATTGGTAATATCAACTTTATCATAATCAACTAAAGTTATTTCATTAATACCCATTCGAGCTAAAGCAAGAGCACTACTTCCTCCTACTCCCCCTACTCCAAGAATTAAAACTTTTAACTTTCTTAAATCATTTATCTTATCTTGAAGTAAGACTTCTAATCTTTGAAATTCCATAATCTAAACCTTTCTAATTCAAATTTTACCATTTTTTTATTATAAAGTAAATATCTTATTTTACACTTTATATGTAAATTTTTTAATAATTATTTAATAAGACCTTTAAAATACTTTTATTTTAATATATAATAGTTATATAAAGGGTAGAAGGTGATTAAATTGAAAAAGAAAGAGGTTAATAAAGATATTATAAATTTAGATGATGATTTAACTTTAGAAGAGTTTCAAAAAGAAATAACTGAATCTAAAAAGGAAATTACTCCTAAGGAAGTAGAATTAGTTGCTTTAGAAGATACTGTTGAAATTAAAGAAGAGATTAAAGAACGAGAGACTAAGTTAAATGACCCTGATTATGATTTCTCTTTAATCGATAAAAAAACTAGAAGAAAAAGAAAAAAAGCGCAACCTGAAGTTATCGAGAATAAAGAAGAAAATAAGTTAGATGATTCTAGTAAACAACAAGAGATTATTGAAGAGAAAAAAGATGATATTAATATTCAAGATACTGAAAGAGAGAATAAGTTAAACTCCCCTGACTATGACTTTTCTTTAATTGATAGAAAGACTAGAAGACAGAAAAAGAAAGAACTAAAGAAAACAAAAAGTAAAGAAGATAATATTTTAGAAGATAAATTAGATGATTCTATTAAAGAACAAGTTGAAATTAAAGAAGAACTACCTCCTGATAAATTTATAATCGAAGAAAAATCTAATATTACCGAAGAAGAATTATTCTTTCCTAAAGAAAATAAACTTGATAACGATACTTTTGATATTAAAGATAATCTAGTTTCTAAATCTGAAAAAAGTAAATTATCTATTTTCTTATTAATATTATCTTTATTAGTACTAGTATTTTATGCTTTTAATATATATAGAAACTTAGATAAAACTAATTTAGATATTCTTACAGTTTTAACTTCTACTAATGTAATATTTGTTTTTGTTAGTTTAATAGTAATCTTAATTTTATTTAAGTTAAATAATAAAAAAACAACTCCTTATGTATTACTTCTAACTTTAGTTTTAATAGGATATACGATGTTTTCTACTTCTTATGCCAAAGAGACTGATACTTATGTTTTAGACTTTATTAATAAGGATATTAAAGAAGTTATGGACTGGGCTGATGAAAATAAATTAGAACTTGAAATCTTACATGAATTTAGTGATACAGTAGAAAAGAATCATGTTATCATGCAACAATATGGTATTACTACTCTAGTTAAAGATATTAAAACTAAATTCCAAGTAACTATCTCAGATGGACCTAATTTAGATAAAGAATTAGTTGTTCCTAATATGACAGGTTTAACATTCGAGGAAGTAATGCAATATATTAAAGATAATAGTTTAAGTAATGTTGTAATCGAATTTATTAAATCAGATGCTACGAGAGATACCGTTATAGAACAAATTGGAAGTGGTACGATGAAAAGAAATGATGAAATAAAATTTACTTTCTCATATGGACCAGATGAACTTGAAAAAGTGCCAGTTAAAGATTTAAAGAATTTAAGTGAATTTGAAGCAACGGCTTATTTAAAAAGATATAATATTCCTTATGAAATAGAATATCAACATAGTAATGATATAGAAAAAGGATATGTAATTAGTCAAAGTATCGTAGAAAAGATAGTTGAAGATAAATTAACTTTAGTTATTTCTAAAGGAAGTGAAATAGTTGTACCAGATTTATTAAATATGACAACAAGTGAAATTACAAAATGGGCTATGGAAAATAATATTGATATTAAATTTAATGAAGAATATAATAAAGAAATAGAATCTGGAAAAGTTATTAAAGCCTCTCGCGAAAAAGGAGATAAAGTTTCGGAAGATGAAGTTATTGAAATAGTAATTTCTAAAGGAAGTTTAAAGATGCCTAAGATAGATAGTCTTGCAAGTTTTAAAATCTGGGCCAATGAAAATAATATTAAATATGAAGAACAATACGAATTTAGTGATAAACCAAAAGATACAGTTATTAAAACTTTCCCTGCAGAAGGAACTAATATTACGACAGAAGATACAGTTATTATTACAATTTCCAGAGGTAAAGAAGTAACAGTTCCAAATCTAACTGGTTTATCTAAATCCGAAATTCAATCTAAATGTAAGGAAGCCAAACTTAGTTGTACTTTCACCTATGGTTCTTATACAGAATCAACTAAAAGAGATATTTCATTAAGTCAATCTAAACGAAAAGGAACAGTTGTTGGAGAAGGAACTAATGTTACAATTACCCTTTCAAGTGGTATCTATGAAAAAGTAGAGGTACCAAGTTTTATAGGTAAAACTAAACAATCTATTCAATCAAGTTGTAATTCAATTGGAGTAACTTGTAACTTTACTTATAATTCAAGTTTCTCTAAAGAAGCTAAAGATACAGCCTTAAAACAAGATAAAACGGGAACAGTTATAAAAGGAACAACTATTAATATAACTTTAAGTAAAGGTCAAGCTCAAACTTATAATGTTGTAATAACTGGAGAATATTTATCTCAAGGTAATCCAGATAAAACTAAAGAAACTTTAAAATCTTTATTAGAATCTAATTGTCCAGGTGTTAAATTTACATTTACATTTAAACCATCTAACTCTGGTATTGGTTATTTAAATGAAAATAGTCAAGTTAAAGTTGGTAATAATACTTTAACTGAAGGTAATACTTATAATATAATAATAAATAGTAATTAAAAGAATGTTTATGTTGATGTGAACATCCTTTTTTTAAAGTAATAATCTAAATAAACATTTAGTAATTTAAACTGGTATTAAATTAGTAAATTCTTTGAAAAAAAACTTGCATAATCCCCATTTCTATGGTATTATATTAAATACATTTGGAGGGGGATTATGTTTAATATTTATAAGTTTTATAGTAATGATTTAGAAATACTATTAAGTATTATTATAATTAGTTTATTATTTATAATAATCTATGATAAATTTAAAAATAAAGGAAAATTAGAACTATTTATTTTAAAGTTAAAAGCAAATATCTTAAATAAAGATAATTGGCAAACCCATGAAAAAGTTAATAAAGATATTAAGGGTGTTGAACTTGATTTTATATTAAGAATTTGTAATAATAAAAATAGTTATAATAGTTTATATGATTTTAATATAATAAAAGGAAATAAAGAAATAGATAATAACTATTTATATCTTACTGATACTATGAAAAGTATATCAGGTGCTAGTTTATATGAAAAATTAAAAATAATTAATTTATTACCATATGAAGTTAAAGAAGAACATTTAAAGATTAAATTAACTAAAGAAGAAATTAGTAATTTAAAAAAGAAACCTCTTATTATTAAATATAAAGTAAGAGGTAAAACTAAAAAGTTAAAACTTAATAAATATTTGATGAGTAACAAGCAAAAATAACTTGTTACTTTTTATATGTCAATTAACAATATTTTACATGTGAAGTTGGAATATCAAGATTTGGACTTAAAAAAAATTTTTTTCATTTTTTCGTGATACAAAGGCCTTGTTTTTGTATCAGTAAGTATTCATACGACCTCTAAAATTCCAGATTTGCTCGAAAACACCTGACTAAATTCACGATTTACAGCCATTCAGGGGTTCAATTTGTCAATTTACGAAAGTTGACAAATTCTAGTCTCCGTGTTATAGTGGGTATGTTGACCAGTCAACATGTATCAAACAAGGAGGAATAAATAAAAGATGAAAGAAAATTTAATTGATGAAGAATTTAAAGGGAAAGAAGATTTAATACCT
>CANRHS010000092.1 GCA_947630495.1 uncultured Bacilli bacterium
TAATTATCAAAAAAACTGATAAAAAGTCTCAGGTTTTAACTTTAACATTTTTATCAGTTTCTATATTAACATTTATAGAAGGCATGAAAGTGCTTTCTTTAATTTATATAAAAATTGATGTAAACATTATTGTATATTTATTATAATTAAGTTATAATTAAAGTGTAGTAAAGGAGTAGGGTTATATGAGTAAAGTAGATGTTGTATTAGGAAGTTTTTATGGAGATGAAGGAAAGGGGAAGATAATTGATTATTTAGGAGGTAAAGCTGATGTTGCTTTAAGAGCAACTGGTGGTAATAATGCAGGACATTCTATTGAAGTAGATGGAGAAAAATATGTTTTTCATTTAATACCATCTGGAATATTAAATAAAGGGTCTTTGGCTATAATTGGAAATGGAGTTGTTGTTGATCCTAAAGTATTAATTGAAGAAATTAATTCATTAAAAGAAAAAGGAAAAGATGTATCGGGGTTAAGAATTAGTACTAAGGCTCATGTTATATTTCCATATCATATTGAAATGGATAAGATGTTAGAAGAAAATAGAGGGTCTGGTAAGATAGGAACTACTGCAAGAGGAATAGGACCATGTTACTGTGATAAGTATGAAAGATGTGGAATTAGAATAGAAGATTTATATTCTAAGAGATTTTATGATTTATTAAAAAGAAATGTTGATAATAAAAATAAAATATTTGGATTATATAATTATCCACAAATAGATGTGGATAAAATATATAAAGAGTATTTAGAATATGCTAGTATATTAAAAGAATATGTATGTGATACAACTACTTTAATTCATAAATTAATTAAGGAAGATAAAAAAATTATTTGTGAAGGGGCTCAGGCAACCTTACTTGATATAGACTTTGGAAGTTATCCTTATGTTACTAGTAGTAATCCAACTATTGGAGGAATAATAACAGGAAGTGGAATAAATGCTCATGATATAGGAGAAGTCTATGGAGTTATGAAAGCCTATTCTTCAAGGGTTGGAGCAGGTCCTTATGTAACTGAACAAGATAATAAGATAGGTGATATGATAAGAGAACTTGGACATGAATATGGTGCTACTACTAAAAGACCAAGACGTTGTGGTTATTTAGATTTAGTTGCTTTAAAGTATGCCGTTCTTATTAATGGAATAACGGCTTTATGTATGAATCATTTAGATACAATTGGAAAACTTGATTTAATTAAATTATGTACAGCCTATGAAATAGATGGAGAAAGAACAACGGAGTTTACAACTAATGAAGAAGAATTAAATAGAAGTATTCCTATTTATGAAGAATTTAATGGTAATTTTGGAGATATTAGTAAAATAAGAAATAGAAAAGATTTACCAGATAATGCAATAAAATATATTGAAAGAATAGAAGAATATGTAGGAGTTCCAATTGAATTTATTGGAGTTGGGGCTGGACGTGATGAAATTATTCATGAAAAGAAATTAGTTAAAAGGAGATAGTATGAAGAAAATATTAATTGTCTTAGTTATTATGATTATGTTTGTAACAGGTTGTAGTTTTGGAGATTTATTTGTAAGAGAAAATCCTAATCTTGATTTATTAAGTGGTAAGATTAATGCTACTATGGTTATTAAAGATTATGGAACTATTAAGTTAGAACTTGATGCTGATACAGCACCTATTACAACTACAAATTTTGTTAATCTTGTTAAAGAAGGATTTTATAATGGTTTAACTATTCATAGGGCTCAAAAGGACTTTGTTATTCAAGGAGGAGATCCTAATCATGATGGAAGTGGGGGAAGTGGCTCAACCATTAAAGGAGAATTTAAAAGTAATGGAGTTGAGAACAACATTAGTCATGTAAGAGGAGTAATCTCTATGGCTAGATCACAAGATCCTAATAGTGCTAGTAGTCAATTCTTTATTGTTCAAAAAGATGCGACTGAATCCCTTGATGGAAATTATGCAGGATTTGGTCATGTAACTGAAGGAATGGAAGTTGTTGATAAGATAATGGCTGATGCTAAACCACTTGATGAGATGGGAAGTTTAAATTTTGATGATCAACCAGTTATTGAAAGTATTAGTATTGATGAGGAGAAGGTAGAATAGTTCTATCTTTTTTTATTTTTTTATGTCAAATTTCATTAAAATTACAAAAAAGTATGATATACTATTCTGGTATGGAGGTTGATATAATGTATGATGTTATAATTGTAGGAGCAGGACCTGCAGGATTATTCACGGCTTATGAACTTGTAAATAAACAAAAAGACATAAAAGTTTTATTAATTGATCAAGGTAAGTTTGCAGAACATAGGGTATGTTCAATGAATAAATATGGAACTAAATGTTTAAACTGTAAAC
Organism: uncultured Bacilli bacterium; assembly: GCA_947630495.1. Lineage (GTDB taxonomy): Bacteria > Bacillota_I > Bacilli_A > RF39 > UBA660 > RUG591. The sequence goes on from CANRHS010000092.1 coordinate 2,347, forward strand.
CATGTCAAATATTATCGGGCTATGGAGGAGCAGGGACATTCTCTGATGGTAAATTAAACTTTGTTCCAAAACTTGGTAAAAGTGACTTATATAAATATATGAGTAGAGATGAGGCTGAAGAATTACTTCTTGATACAGAAAAGATCTTTAATGAATTTGGAATGGATTCGGATGTTTATCCAACGAATATGGATGAGGCTTTAAAAATCAAAAAAGAAGTTAGTAAACAAGGTGCTAATTTATTAATTATTAAACAAAAACATTTGGGAAGTGATAAATTACCAGGTTATATTACGAACTTTACCAATTATTTAAGAGATAAGGGAGTAACTTTACTTGAAAACTGTGAAGTTCTTGATATTCAAAATGAAAAAGATAAAATAGTAGTTAATTGTAAAGAAAAGAAAAAAAATACTACTTATGAAGGAAGATATGTAGTTGTTGCACCCGGTAGAACCGGTGCTAAATGGATTCAAGAACTTGCTGATAAATATAAGATACCTTATCTTTCTCAAAGTATTGAAATTGGAGTAAGGGTTGAAGTGCGAAAAGAATTACTTGAAGACTTATGTAATGTTATCTATGATCCATCTATATTTATTAAAACAAAAACGTATGGAGATGAAATTAGAACATTCTGTACTAATCCAGGAGGATATGTAACTAAAGAAAACTATTATGGTTATATCTGTGTAAATGGACATGCTTTAAAAGAGACTAAGTCTAATAACTCTAACTTTGCATTTATTAGTAAAGTTAACTTAACAGAACCAGTTACTAATACCCGTGAATATGGAGAATCAATTGCAAGAATTGCAAATGTCTTAGGAGATTCTAAACCAATTATTCAAACTTTAGGAGACTTAAAGAAATTTAGAAGAACCAGAATGAGTAGACTTGAAAAACAATTTATCTCACCAACCTTAAAAGACTGTGTTCCAGGTGACCTTGCCTTAGTCATGCCCCATAGAATAATTACCAATATTCTAGATGGACTTGAAGCTCTTGATAAAATAATTCCTGGTGTTAATAATGATGAAACATTATTATATGGACCTGAGATAAAATTCTTTAGTAATGAAATAGAGACAGATAATAAATTTAAAGCTAATGACATGAATATGTACTTCATTGGAGATGGAGCCGGAAAAGCTGGAAACATTGTAATTGCTGCTGCAACTGGGTTAGTTGCAAGTCGGGATATCTTAGAAAGAATTAAGAAAAAGAAAAAAGTTGTCAATTAAAAATGTAAAAATATAAAAAAACTTAAGTATTCTTCTAAAAATGTGGTATCATATATAATAGAGGAAGATATATGAGAACAAAAAGAAGAAGAAAATTAAAAATAAGAAATTGGTTAATATGTATTGCTTTAATAATAGTTATTATCTTTGGTTTAAAAAATATAAGTTTTAGTTTACCATTTAACTCTAAAAATATAGGTTATTTAGCAGGAGATAGTCCAAAAATAGATAGTTATCAATTAGAAAAAAAAGATGATAAAAAAGAATTAAAAGAATCTGATAGTTTAATAAGAGGTAAAAAAATAACTTATTATCCTAAAGAAACTTATACTAAGGATTCAAAAACATATATAAAAATAGATTATGATTCTAATTCTTATTATGTTTTAAAAGATAAGATTAAAGATAATATCAAGGATGTTGTTTTAGAAAAAACTTTATATGTAAGAACATCTAATAACTTACTTAAAACTTTAGATGGAAGTTTAGGTACTTTAGTTAATAAAGGAGATAAGATGGTTATTAAGGGTTATAATAAACTTCTTGATAATGGGTATGTTGATTATTATAAAGTCCAAGTTGGTTCAGAAGAAGGATATTACTATGGAGAATATTTAGTTACAAGTGAAGAAGAAGCTAAGAAAAACTATGATGAAGAAGGAATTTACAAAATCCATTTAGAAAGAGTTGGGAAACTTGGTGGAGGAAGTGCTGGAAATTTAGATTATTATCCCGTTACAAAGCCTAGTTTTAAAGATAATAAAATGCCAGATGAAGTGTATGCCTTATATATAAATGGTTCAAGTGGAATTAAGAAAAATATAGATGCTTATATAGAATATGCTAAGACAACTAAGATAAATGCTTTTGTTGTTGATATTAAAGATAATACAGTTCCATCTTATAAAAGCGAAGTTTATAAAGAATTATCTCCAACTAACTATAAATATGCTAACAATAGTGTTGAAGATTATAAAGAAGCAATTAAAAAAATTAAAGATAATGGTTTTTATGTAATAGGAAGAATTACAACCTTTAAAGATGACTATTATGCTTTAGATAATAAAGATGATGCAATTGGTAAGAAAAGTGGAGGCTTATTACAACAAGGTGGTTCTTATTGGCCAAGTCCTTTTAAACGAGGAGTTTGGGAATTTACAATTAAACTTGCTAAAGAAGCAGTTAAGTTATTTGGATTTAATGAAATTCAATTTGATTATGTAAGATTTCCTGATAGATTAACAAATGTTGAAAATACAATTGATTATAAAAACACTTATAATGAAGAAAAAGCTCAGGCTATTCAAAGATTTTTAATGTATGCAACCCATCAATTACATGAAATGGGAGTTTATGTTTCAGCCGATGTGTTTGGAGAATCTTCTTGGGGTTATGTAACTGCCTATGGTCAATACTTCCCAGCTATTAGTAATGTTGTTGATGCGATAAGTGCCATGCCATACACTGACCACTTTGAAAGAATAGCTAGTAATTGGGAAAAGCCATATGATACTATGTTAAAATGGGGCAAGACGGCTGCTGAACGCCAAACCGAAATAAAAACCCCGGCTGTTGCTAGAACTTGGATAACAGCATATGATACGCCTTACTGGAACCCTTATGTAACTTATAATGGAGAAATGTTATCAAAACAAATAGAAGCCTTATATGAAGTAGGTTTAGATGGCGGGTACATGACCTGGAATAGTAAAAGTGATTTAGCAAAATACAAAACCCAATTTAGTGCATTTAATAAGGAGTATAAGAAATGATAAAATTAGAAAATAATAACTATGAAATAGTTGAAAACAAAAATGATTGTTTAGACAAAGAAGAATTAGAAAGTAAATATACTGATTACTTTGAACCTTTTGATTATATCTTAGGAGACTATTCTTATAATAAATTAAGATTAAAAGGTTTCTGTGATAAAAATAATCAAAGATTTAGTAAAATAAATGATATTAGTACGAAAGATACTTATTTAAAAGAAAGATGTGCTTATCATTGTAATTACTTTTTAATTAAGAAAGTTAAAGATAAAGTTGTAAATCAATAAAGAAATATGGGCTCTACAATTTCTAGTGGGGTAAAATAAATGCCCCCTCTACGAGGTTTAGTGGGGTAAAAAAATAAAAAAGCAA
>CANRHS010000093.1 GCA_947630495.1 uncultured Bacilli bacterium
TACTAACATTGTTATTAACAGAATTTCCGGATATTACTAATTTATCTAAATTATCTTTTAAAGAAATACTTGGTTTTATAGAATCAAAAACTAACATATCTGGAATAAAAGTATTAACTTTTTTCATATTCGAGTAACTTTCATTGATATTTATTTCCAAACCACTTAAACCAGGAATAATTGTATTATTAGAAATAACTGCATCAATTGGTTCTTTATAGTATTTATTTTTAACATTATTAATTTTTATCATAATAGGATCTTTGCTTTTTATATAATTAGATACCTTATTAGTATAATAAAAACTAAAATAAATAAGTAAAATTGTTAAGGTAATATTAAAAACTTTTTTCATATCAATTAATTATATGTTAAGTTATAAAAAAAAGAAGATTATTCATTTGTTTTAGTATCTTCTTTTTCTTTCATATCTTTTTTATATTTTTTAGCTTCACGAGTAGTCATTTTTACTTTAGTACCATCTTCTAAGATAACATTTTGCATATTTAATTTTTGCATATGTCTTGTAGCATTAAGTGCATGACTTCTACGATTACCAAATAATGGTTTTTTGCTAGTTGCTTTAATTGCCATAAATCCTCCTTTTTTATATATAATTATCTCGCTTTATAACTTTACCATAAAGTTTAAAGAAAGTCAAACAAAAACTTAATTTTTCTGTAAAATAATATGTAAATTAAAGAAAAATTATCCTAAAAAGTAGATTTTAGTTAAAAAATTTGATATATTTAAAAAGAGATGATAGTATAATGAAGATTTTATATGAGAATAAGAAAATAGTAGGAATTGTTTTAGTATTATTAGTAGTAGGAATAATTGGTTTAACTTTTCTTTTTAATAATAAGGAAGAAGAGGTAGTAATACCGGAAGTAGTTACTATTAATCTAACTTTATTTGGAAATAGTAGTATTACTTTAAATCAAGGGGAAGAATATGTAGAGCCAGGGTATTATGCTATTAATTCGAAAGGAGTTATTGAAACTAATAGAGTAGAAGTTAGTAATAATTTAGATATAAATATACCAGGAGTTTATACAATTACCTATAGAATAGATAATGTTGTAAAAACAAGAACGATAACGGTTTTAGAAAAAGAAGAGATGGAAGCTGAAGGAGAAGGGGATGTTCCCAGTGTTTTAAAGTTTTATTTATTAGGAGAAAGTACAATAACTATACCTTTAGGAAGTAGTTATGAAGAGCCAGGATATAAAGCCTTTATAGATGATATTGATATAACTGAGGAAGTAGAAATTGAAGGAGAAATTGATACTAATATTCCCGGAACTTATGTTTTAACTTATAGTGTTGAAGATAATAATAAAGTTCAAAAATTAACTAGAACAATTATAGTAGTAAATAATTAAAATTTGTTTTGAAAGGAATTAGATTATGCAAAGATATTTTACAGATATATATAAAGATAATAAATTTGAATTAAGTTATGATGATATCTTTCATATAACTAAAGTAATGCGAATGAAGAAAGGTGAAAGAATAGAAGTTATCTATAAAAATGAATTATATATTACAAAGATTACTTCATTAGATCCTTTAGAAGTTGAAATAATTGAAAAGAAAGATACATATAATGAATTAGATATTAAAGTTACTATATGTCAAAGTTTAGTAAAAGAGGCGAAAATGGATTTAGTTTTAGAAAAAAGTACAGAATTAGGAGCTTATAGTTTTATTCCTCTTATAACAAGAAATAGTATTATTAAATTAGATAAGAAAGAAAAAGAGAAAAAGGTTATTAGATGGCAAAAAATAGTTAAAGAAGCAAGTGAACAATCAAAGAGAAATATTATTCCTAAAGTCTTAGAAATAAAGGAAATTAAAGATATTTTAAATTTGAATTATGATTTAAAAATTTTATTAAGTGTAAATGAAGTGTCAACAAGCTTAAAAAATGTTTTGCAAAATCATAGAAGGTGTGATAAGATAATAATAGTAATAGGTCCTGAAGGTGGATTTAAGAAAGATGAAGAAGATTATTTAATAGAGCATGGCTTTATTAGAACTTCACTAGGAAGTAGAGTCTTAAGAACCGAGACGGCATCTATTGCAGCACTTAGTATGATAAATTATGAATATGAGAGGTGATAATAATGGGATTATTCACAAATTTAGAGATTATGATTATGGTAAGTGTTATTGGATTTTTAGTGTTTGTTATTTTGCTTTTATCTATTTTAGAAATTATTAGTAAGAAAAAGGAAAGTAAAAGTATTGAAGTAGAAGAAGAGGCAGAAGAAAAAGAAATAATTGAAACTTCTAATTCAACTCCTAAAGTAGTAGAAGTAGAGGCTGAAGTAAATAATGCTTTAGATGAAGAAATAACTTTAGAGACCTTAGAAAATGATATTAATTCTTTAACAGAAGCAATACCTGAAACTAGCGAAGTAAAAGAAGAGGTTAGCACCTTTGATGTTATTGAAACTCCTAGTGCAAATAATACTATAATTGAACAACTAGAAGATATTGAAAGTAAGATGAATATTGTACCAGAGGAAGAAGAGATAGAAGTTTTAGAGTTAGAACCGAATGTACCTGATAATGCTAAAAATGCTTATGTGGAACTTGAAAAGATCAAAGAAGAACTTGAACATCCAGTAAGTCTAGAAGCAACTATTAGTAACTTAGAAAGTCAAGAAGAAGAAAGTGCAATTATTAGTTATCAAGAATTATTAAGTTTTACTAGTGAAATGCAAGCAATTACCGATGAAGATATAGGAGATGAACCAATTTCCATAACTGAAGTCTATGAAAAATTTACAGGAGAGAAAATGGAATCTCCAAGTATCAATGATATCTATGAAGCAAGTGTTAAATCGGGAATCGAAACTGAAAACTTAAATGAAATTCAACTTGAAAATACGGCTAACCTTGAGAAACTTGATAAAGAAATTAGAAAAACCAATAAAGTTTTAAATATGTTAAATGAATTAAAGAAAAACCTTGACTAGGCTTTTCTTTTTTTGTATAATAACATTTAGTGCTCATAAAATTAGATAGATGGGAGGAAGATTATGTGGACTTATGATGAGTTAGTAGCAACTGCTTATGTTTTTTATGGAAGAGTTTTAACTACTCAAACAATCGCTAAATTGTTAGTATCTTTTAATGATAAAGTAACAAAGCCTGTAATGGAAAAGCTTGCTAATAAAGTAACACTTGATGATAGTTGTAAAATTCAATTAGTTCCTGAGTTTGATTTAGAAGAACTTAAAGATTTAGTTAATCCTGAAATATTAAAAAGTTTAATTAATCGTGCTAATATACCATATAGAGATTATTTAATGCAAATATTAGGTATTAACGATAGTGAATTAAGAGATTTATTATTAGAAAAATTTACTTATTTAATAGATTTTAAAGCTATTAATTTAAGAAAACTTGATGAACAAGAACATGAAAAGTATAAAGTTAGAGTGAAACAATGAAAGTAAGAGTAATTAATCTAGGTTGTAAAGTCAATAGTTATGAAAGTGAATATGTTATATCTTTATTTAAAAATAGAGGTTATGAAATAACTGATTCTCTTGCCGATATTTATATAGTTAATACTTGTAGTGTTACTAATCAAAGTGATGCTAAGAGTAGAAAAGTAATTAATCATATTATAAGAGAAAATAAAGATGCTATTATAGTTGTCATGGGTTGCATGATTGAAGCTCATAAAGACTATGATAACCCTGATGTTAGTATTATAATAGGTAATAAAGATAAATCAAGAGTATTAGAACTTGTTGAAGATTATCTAAAAAATCATGAAAGAAAGAAACTTTTATATAAAGACTTTGACATGGAATTTGAAGATATGTTTATAAGTAATATGGAGTCACATACAAGAGCATTTGTTAAGATACAAGATGGGTGTGAAAACTTTTGTGCTTATTGTATAATTCCTTATACAAGAGGAAAATGTAGGAGTAAAGATAAAGATGTTATTCTAAAAGAAATAAATACTTTAGTTAAAAATAATTATAAAGAAATTGTTTTAACTGGTATTCATACTGGGCACTATGGAAGTGACATTGAAACTACTTTCCCAGAACTTTTAAAGGAAATATGTAAGATAAAAGGACTAGAGAGACTTAGAATATCTTCAATTGAAATAACCGAATTAAATGATGATTTTCTTGATGTTTTAACTCGCGAAAAGAAAATAGTATCACATTTACATATACCACTTCAAGCAGGGTGTGATAAGATCTTAAAGGATATGAACAGGAAGTATTTAACACCATACTTTAGAGATAAATTAAAAGTAATTAGAGAAATTAGACCAGATATTAGTATTACAACCGATATTATAGTTGGTTTTCCAGGTGAAACGGAAGAAGATTTTAAGGATACTTTAGAGTTTGCAAGAGAAATGGAGTTTGCAAAAATCCATGTTTTCCCATACTCAGTTAGGGAGGGCACCAAGGCTGCAACCATGCCAAATCAAGTTCCAGAATATATTAAAAAGGAAAGAGTTAAAAGATTAATAGAACTAAGTAATGAACTTGAAATAAAGTATTTAGAAAAATTCTTAAATAAGGAAGTAGAAGTTTTAATAGAAACCAATAAAGATAATACGTCAATTGGTCATACACCTAATTATTTAAAAGTAATAATTGATGGTAATTTAGAACCAAATACTATTGTTAAAGTAAAAATAACTGATAGAATAGATAATAGTTTGAAAGGAAGTGTATGTGAATGCGAAAAGCAAGAAATGACTATTTAAGATGGGATGAATATTTCATGGCTATTGCCAAACTTTCAGCCTTAAGGAGTAAAGATCCTAATACCCAAGTGGGTGCTTGTATTGTTGACTCTAATAATCGAATTTTATCAATTGGTTATAATGGAGCTCCCAATGGGTTTCATGATGATGTTTTTCCTTGGGATAGAGAAGGCGAAAAGATGGAGACAAAGTACGCTTATGTTTGTCATGCTGAACTTAATGCTATCCTTAACTACCGAGGTTCAAGGAAAGACTTAGAAGGAGCAACCATCTATGTAGATTTATTTCCTTGCAATGAATGTGCTAAATTAATAATTCAATCTGGTATCAAAAAAGTAATTTATTTGTCTGATAAATATAAAGATACAGACGATGTTAAGATTAGCAAAAAGTTAATGGATGAATGTAAAGTTTCATATCATCAACTAGATATTTCTAAAGAAATTAACATAAATTTGACAAATAAATAGAAATATGATATAATATAGTCACAAATATGGGGGTATTTGGTATGAATAAATATGATAAAATTATAAGAAGACATGTTATATCTATTATAACAACTTTAGTATTCTTAATTACTTCTACTTATTGTTGGTTTAACTATAAAGGTCTTGATATATCTTATCAAGATTATCAAAAAACTGGTATTAAAGTATCAGACTCTATTGCTTTTAATAATCTTATTAAAGTAAAAGATTCAGATATTAATAAAGTTAAACCATATAACTTTACTATATCTAATATAACTGATAATAAAGAAGATGTTAAAATAACTATTGTTTCAGATTTATTAGAAGATAGTGTTTCTAATAACTATTTAAAATATTCTATTAATGATGGTTCAATTAATACTTTAAATATGGATGGAGTAATTTATATAGATAGTTTAGATAATAAGGAAACTAAAGATATAAATTTAAAAGTA
>CANRHS010000094.1 GCA_947630495.1 uncultured Bacilli bacterium
TTGTCGATTGATATATTTTTAATTTGTATTAATGTTGATATACCCCCCCCATGGTAAACTGATTGCTAACTTTATTTATTGATACATTTAATATTTTTGAATTTTTATTTACCATAAGGGTTCAACTCCTCTCTACAATATAATCATATCATAAATTTAAAATTAATCAAGAGTATAATTTTAATAATTTACATAAATATGTAAACTAATAAGGTTTATCTCTTAACCAACTCATAAAATCTAATACTTTTTTCTTTTCATCTTCATTTTCAATTACTTTAGGTAACCACTTTTCATATCCTGAATTAGTACTATAAAGATAACAAGGTATTACTTTATCGGTTTCAGTATAAGAATTATTAGATTTATTAAATTCAAGATTTACTTGATAAATGGCTGTTCTATTTACTAAGTTAGTTGAACCTCCAAATATAAAACTACCTAAAGAATAAACTATTTTTTTATCTTTATAAACTTCAATTGGTTCTAATACATGAGGGTGACAACCTATTACTAAATTTGCACCTGCATCTATAAAATTATGACAATGACTCTTTATATATTCGGTTGGTGCAAATAAATATTCTGTTCCACCATGAAAATAAACGATTACATAAGAAACTTTATTTTTAATATTTTTTATTTTATTAACTATTTCTTCTCCTTCAAAATCATGAAATAAATTAGCACATATTAAACCTATTTTAATTCCTTCTTTTTCTAAGATAACCGGCTCTTCTCCTCCATATGTAACTCCAACATTTTTTAAAGCTTTAATGGTATCAAGATATCCTTCTTCATTATAATCATAAGTATGGTTATTCATAATCGAAACTACTTCAATACTACTTTCTTTATAAACATTTGCATACTTAGAATTAGTATAATACCAATAAGCAGGGTTATAATTCTTGGGAGTTGGAAGAAGATTTCTACTTGTAAAAACATTTTCACCATTTGCAATTGTGAAATCATCTTGTTTAAAGATATTACTTACATATTTAAAAGGATAACTATAGTCATGAGTTTCTAATAAATCTTGAAAATTTTGATAACTTTTTTCACCTTTAAATGATGCTAGTAATGAGTCTCCTATAAAAGATAACATAATATTAATATTTTCTTCTTTAATATTTTCATCTTTAGTAATAATACTTTGAATATCACTTTCAGTTTGATCAGGTTGAACTAAAGCCGAACTTTCATTCTTTAAAAGAAAAGAAGCTACAACCAATAAAGTACCACCAAAGAAAAATAGTAAAGAAACATAAGTATAGGTATTTTTAAACATAAATGCTCCTTAAAGAAAAAATAGTTTAAAACTATTTTAACTAATCTTTTTCATTATCTTTATTTTTGTATTTTTCAAGAACTGTATCTATTCCTTGAAAATCTAATTTTTTCTTTTCGTGTAATTCTTCAACAACTTCATATCTAACAATATCTTTATCTAACATCATATCAAGGATTTTGGTATTTAAAATATCTGAATCTTTTTCATCCTTTAATTCATAGATATTATTTACTAAATCAACTGTATCCTGAGTAAAATTCGTAAGAATTGGCGAAGATGATAATATCCAATTGCTAACTTTACTATTCATAAAAGGTTCAAAACTGAAAGCAGGTTGTCCTAAGAAGAAAAGAATAACAAATGCAATGACATATCCTTCTAATACTCCAGCGATAAATCCTAATATTTTAGAAGGTATAGCCAAAACTACAGTAATCTTTAATAGTTTTTCAAATAATCCTGTTATTCCTAAAATAATATTATAGATAATTAATAAAATTGCAAGAATAACAACAAATGATAATAGTTGATATACAAGAACATTTAATACTACTACTCCTTGAAATAAATTTGGAAAATCAAAAATAGGTAATCTTAGAAGTAAGAATTCTCCAACAGGATTTTTTAATTTATAAGCAATAAAGAAGACAAATAAAGTTCCTGCAAACATAACAACTTCTTTAAATACTCCTCTTTTAAATCCAACAATTCCTGATATTATTAAATAAAGAATTACTACAATATCAACTATCGTATTCATTTAATCAAATCCTTTCTATAATGCTTCAATATCTTCTTTTTTTACTTCACCTTCAACAGGGGCTGGTGCTACTCCTGGTGTAACTGGCGCTGGAGTTACCTCGACTGGTGCAGGTGCTACTGCAGGTGCTGGTGTCACTGGAGCCGGAGTTACTGGTGGCTGAACTGGTACCGTAGGTTGAATTGGAGCAGGCTCTGGAGTTACCGGAGGCGTTACAGGGGCAACATTAACTGGTGCTACTGTAACCGCAGGGGTTACTGCAGGAGCAGGTGCAACTTCTGGCATAACTGGCATTGGAGCCACTGCTGCAGGTGCTACTGCAGGGGCTGGAGCCGGAGTTACTGGAGCAGGTGCCTCAACAGGATTAACTGCAACCGGAGTTACTTCCGGAGTAACTGGCGCAACAGGCGTAACTACAGGGGCAGGTGCCACTGGAGTTATTGGTGCAACTGGTGCTACCTCTGGTGTTGCAACTGCAACCGGAGTTTCAACCTGAACAGGTGCTGTCGGAACTGCTTCAGGCGCTGCTTGAGCATCTGTAACTGGTACCGGTGCTCCTCCTTCATCACTTTTCTTATTTCCTCGAAGTGAAGAAATAAAAATTATAATCGATATAATAATTAACAAAATCCCCAAAAGTGTTAAAATCCCAGGTGTTGTTAAAAACCAACTAAATTCAAAACTATTCATATATAATCCATCTCCCAATCTATTCTAGTTTATCTATTAAAATAATATCAAATTTTTTTTATAAAATCAATCTTTTTTTATATTTTTTTATATTTTTTTATATTTTTTTATCTTTTATAGTCAACTGCCTTAACATTTGTTTTTATAGAAACACTCTTTCCATCACTTGTTACTAAGATATTTCCATGTTTATAACTATAATAAATACTTGCTCCAGCATTCTTTAAATAAGACTTTTCACTTCTTGATGCTAATTCATCTTTTGTATTAGTTACAACAACATATTTAGGTGTAATTGCATTTACAAATTTCTTTCCTAAAGAATCATTACCATGATGAGGATATTTAAATACATCAATATCTAATATACTTGAATCAAATTTTTTTAATATATTGCTAGATTGAACATGATCTCCTGTAAACATAAATTTAGTATCTCCATAAGTTAAAATAAAATTTAAAGAATTAAAATTTTGTCTATATATATTTTGACTTCTTTTTTGAAATTTAATCGGTCCTATACAATAAATATTCATATCTCCAATATCAATACTATCTCCAACTTTCATAATTGTTATATCCTTTTTTTGTTTTTTAATTTCACTTAAAATATATTTTTGATCTGCTTTATCACAATAAGTACTATAACATGTATTTAAATCTTGAGGATAATATATTTTATCAACTGTAAAATTTTTCAAAATCGCTGCTTGAGCTTGAATATGATTATAATGTAAATGCGAACCTATTAAAGCATCAACATGAGTAACTCCTAAATTTTTTAAATACGTTGTTATCTTATTTCTTTTACTATAAGAACCACCATCTATAAATATTGTTTTAGTACTATCTCTAATTACAATTGCATCTTCTCTTCCAACATTTATAAAATGAACTTCCAAATCATAACTAGTTTCAATATTACAAGAAATCTTTTTAGAATTTCCGGCTTTATCATAAACATTTACATAAGCTTCTTTTAATTTATTAGTAACAGCATAGGAACTTAAATTTCCATTATAAATTAACTTTCCATCTCCATAAAACTCATAATTTTTTATACCACTTATACTATCACTTGCTGTAATTTTAATAGTTGTATTACCTTTATCAAAATTAGCATTACAAGTTCCTGTAGGTTCTTCTTTATCAATATTTTTTACATTTATTTGTTTAGTTATATATTGATAATTTTTATCATAAATGTATATCGTATAAGTACCATTTTTAGATATTCTATAAGTACTAGTTTTATTTTCAGAAATTATATTATCAGGAAATCTTATATAAGAAAAATTATCTCCTTCTACTTTAATTGTAGCTGATATATCTTCTTTAGTATATTCAGTAGTACTAAGAGTTATGGTTGCATCTAAATAAGTACTTTTAACTTCTACTTCTCTTTCTAATTCTAAAATATTTCCATCATCTTCTTGTAAAGTATAAAGTATTGTATAAGTACCTGGAGTATTAACATCAACTATTCCCCTAACAACCACTTTATTAGTATAATCATTAGAATTATCATCATAGGCTAAATAACCTGGATCTGTAAAACTTTCTCCTTGATTTATTTCTATTTTAAGATCTCCTTTTAACTTAAAAGTTATATTAGGTTTAACAGGAACTTCTTCTTCTTTAATAACTTCAATTGTTCTGGAAATTTCTTTATCTTCATAAATATAAGTTATAGTATAAGTCCCTTCTTTAGATGTATCAACATCTGATTCAACTTTAACTTTTGATGTATCAATTTTTCCTTCTTTAGAAACAGCATAATAACCTGGTTCAACATATTTATCTCCAACTTTAAGTTGAATTTTTTCATCACCAAATAAAACTATTCTATTTTCTATAATTTGATTAATATCAACAGTTGGATTATCATTAGGATTTTTATTTAAACTAATAACTATTATAACTATTATACTAGTTAAAACTAATAAACCTAATATACTATAAATAATTTTTTTATATTTATTATAAAACTCAATCATCTTTTTTCTCCATATTATTTAAATAAAAGAACAATTAAAGCAAGTAAGGCTATTCCAAGTCTATACCACATAAAGATATTATAATCATGGGTTTTAATGTATTTAAGTAAGAATTTAATACATAAAAGTCCTGATACAAAAGATACTACTACTCCTACTATAAACATAACGGGTTCAAAGGTAATAAGTTCTAACATATCTCCTTTTAATATTTTAATAAAAACGGCTCCGGCAACAACCGGTGCTGATAAGAAGAATGAAAACTTAGCAGCATCTTCTCTCTTCATCTTTAAAACACGACTAGCAGCAATTGTTGTTCCACTTCTTGAAAAACCTGGTATTAAAGCTAAAACTTGACTACAACCAATGATAATTGCATCAGTTATTTTCATATCTTTAAAAGTTTTAGTTTGTTTACTTAACTTATCACATAAGTAAATAATAATACCCATAACGGCTAAAGCAATACAAATTAAAACATAACTTCTCCGGAAAAACTCATCAACTATATCTTCAAACAACACTCCAACAATTGCAGCTGGAATTGTTGCAACTACAATATACCAAAGAATCTTTCCATCCGTTGTCTTAACTCCTTTCGTAAACCCATCCTTAATCATCTTTAAAAAATCTTTAAAGAAATAAACAAGAATTGCAAGAAGGGTTCCAAAATGAAGAGCAATATCAAAACTCATTTCATATTGACCTGTTAAAAAACTTCCTATTCCAAAGATATCTCGAAATATTATTAAATGAGCACTTGATGAAATAGGTAAAAACTCAGCAATTCCTTGAACTATTCCTAAAATAAATACTTGTATAAATCTCATATTATATAATTATAGGTAAGGCTTTGGTTCTGTTGCCTCTGCCTTTTCCCCAATCCTACACCGTACGGGATTATTTCT
>CANRHS010000095.1 GCA_947630495.1 uncultured Bacilli bacterium
TTATGTAATACTATACCAACTATTTATTTAAAACCAATTACTTATAATTATTATTATAATACTTTAAATACTCTAGAAAATGGTTCAATTTTTGCTTATAATATTCAAAATAATTCTAATCTTCAAGAGTTAAATAAAGTTACTTCTAGTATAAAAAATATGGGTTATAAAATTGTTAATTTAGATACTTTACTGAAAGAGTAAATTTTTACTCTTTTTTCTTGCAAGTTTAATTAATTTAAGTTATAATTTAAATATAAGATAGAAGGAGATAATATATGCAAACAAATATTTTAGAAATTAATGAAAATACTGTTGTTATTAAAATAACAGGTGGTAAAATTCAGGGTAACTTAGTTAATACTTATGTTGCTTTTCAAGATACAAGAGTTATAATTGGAGAGATTATAGAGGTTAAGGATGATATTTTATATGCTAACTTGGTTGGAGAAATTAAAAATAATGATTTTGTCTATGGTATTACGGCTAAACCTAGTTTAAGTGCAGCAGTTTCTTTTATAGATCAAAATAATGTTTCGATTATACTTAGTCATCCAGAAGTTTTAACGAAGAGTTTATTTATTGGTTATAGTCCTATTTATGATAATTTAAGAATTAGTTTTGATTTAAATAACTTCTTTAGTGGTCATTTTGCTATTTTAGGAGGATCTGGATCCGGTAAATCTTGGTCTTTATCAAAGATAATTCAAAATGTTTTTCAAAATGGAAGTAAAGTTCCTTATAAAGCCAGTTTATTTGTCTTTGATACCTTTGGTGAATATTATAATTCATTCACGGGAATTGAAGCCCAAAACTCCTATATATCTTTTAAAAGTTATACAACGAACTTAGAATCTAATGAAGAAATTTTAAAAATACCCCCTTTTCTTTTAGATGTTGATGATCTTGCAATATTATTAAATGCTAATTCTACAGACCAATTACAGGTATTAGAAAAAGCCTTAAGTTTAGTTAGAATCTTTAAAAGAGAAGATGCTAATATTTTAAAGATAAAAAATGATATTATAGCAAGAGCTATTCTAGATATTCTTTTAAGTGGAAGACCATCCGTTCAAGTAAGAGATCAAATTTTTTCCATTTTATCTTTTTATAAAACAAGTGAACTTAATCTTGAAACTATTTTAACGCAACCTGGTTATAACAGACCTTTAAAGCATTGCTTAATAATTGATGCGGATGGTAAACTTCGAGAAATAGATTTACTAACCGATTTCTTTACCAGTTTCTTAATGGATGAAAACGAAACTAGTAATTTACCACCCGAAAATGTTTGTTATGGTTTAGCCGACCTTGAAAATGCTATCGACTTTGCTCTTATAAGTGAAGGTATGTTTAAAAGTGAAAAGGTATATGAAAATAATAATCTTTTAAAAGTTAGAATGCATACTCTTGTAACTGATTATTATCACACTTACTTTGATTATCCTAATTATATAACAAGAGAAGATTATATAAATTCTTTACTTACAAAAGGAAATAGAAAAGCCCAGTTAATTAATATTAATATTAACTATGTTGATGATAGATTTGCAAAGAATATTGTTAAAATAATGTCTAAGATGTTATTTGATGTTTTAAAAGTTTATAAACCAAGAGCAAGTTTTCCAATTCATATTATTTTAGAGGAAGCTCATAGATATGTTGTAAATGATGATGGTGTTGATCTTTTAGGTTATAATATCTTTGAACGTATTAGTAAGGAAGGAAGAAAATATGGAATTCTTCTTGGAGTTATTTCTCAAAGACCAAGTGAATTATCTGAAACTTCTCTTTCTCAATCCAATAATTTCTTAATCTTCAAGATGTCCCATCCTAAAGATTTAAGTTATATTAAAAACTTAATTCCTTATATGACAGATGAAATTGCTAAACGTATTCAAGTAATGCAACCAGGATATTGTTATGCGTTTGGTACGGCTTTTAAAATTCCAACCATTGTTCGAATAGATAAACCTAATCCAACTCCTGAATCTAATAATGTTGATATTTCCAATACTTGGTTCATGGATGTTCAAAATCCAAGTCAATCCCAATCTCAACCTATCAATGAAATAAAAGAGGTCTAAGTTTTAAAACTTAAATCTCTTTTTTATACTATGGATTTATAACCTAAATCTCCACACAAGTCAATCGAATGTAGAGATTTAGTTTAAGTTTATTTAATATAAAAGAGGCTAGCCTAAACTAGTCTCTATTTCTTTTCTCACGTTTACGAGCATTCTTGATTCCAGCTTTTTTAGCTTCTCTACGTCTTACTCCTGGTTTATCATATGCTTCTCTTTTTTTGAATTCAGAAGGGATACCATCTCTTGCCACTTTTTGTTTGAACTTTCTCAAAGCACCATCCAAATTACCGTTTCTAACAGCTACATGCGTCATCTTTTTATTCCCTCCCTTCGTTCATAAATCATATAGATTATATCAAATTAATTTGAAAAATTCAACAAAAATCTACATTTTTTTCTAAAATATTATATGTTTTTTCAAAAAAATGTGTCTTATTTTAAAAATTTCTTAAAACTAACTCATATAATCCTCGCATAAATGTACCAAGATAAGTTCCTAAATTAAAAGTAAATTTAAGAATTATCGTTAGTAAAACTGCAATAATTGGAATTAGAATGATTGGTATTATGTAATTTCTTACTATTTTATTATTTAGAACTTGCATAACTTATCACTACTAATCCTGCGGATAGCTCCACCTAAAGCTTGACCAATTCCAAAGATGGTTTGAATAACTCCCGATAAGGCTTCAATCATTGCTCCTGTTATTGAAACTCCACCACCAGTTATTTCCATCATTTCGCATCTTTCAATCTCTTTCATATAGCATTCTCCTTTCCTTATTTTTTAGATTGACATTCTTGAGGCCTAACAAATCCATCAATAATCCCTGATATAAAGACAATTGCAACACTTATACCAGTAACTATCCAAATAGAAATTCCCCCACCCTTTATAGATTGCATTTCATCTTTCTTTAACTCTTGCATCTTATTCTCCTTTCATTGTTTTTAAAACAAATTCATATAAGTTTTCTTCTCTTATTAACACTTCGGCAATTACTTTTTTAGTATCTAAATAATATTTATCAAGTTCTAATTTAATAATATAATAATTTGCTAAGTTTTTACTTTCTAAAACTTTAAACTTAACATTATCTTTATCTATTTTAATATATTTAGATTTTATTATAGTATTTGCATCTTCATAACTTAAATTAGATATTACTAAGATATTATTATCATTTATAATACCAGAATATTTTAAAGTTGTTTTCATTTTTATAGTTAATAATAAAAGTGAAACTATCATGATAATATTTATAATAAAAATCAAATACAAAAACTGATAATAATTTTTATAACGTGTAAATTTCTTAAATAAACTAATATTCATAAATTAATCCTTTCTGAACTAGTATAAATCTTTGATATAAATCTTTATTATTAAATCTATGACTTATAACTATAACTGTTCTATTTTTTAAAACTGCAAATATATTTTCTAAGATTCTTCTTTCAGCTTTAATATCTAAAGCACTTAAAGATTCATCAAAAATATAAATATCACTTTTCTTAAGTAAGGCTCTTGCTAATATTATTCTTTGTCTTTCTCCTCCTGATAAGTTACCTCCATTATTTTCTAGGAGCATGTTATCCTTTAATAAACTTCTTTCAATTATTTTATCGATCCCAAGTAACTTAGTTACTTTTAAATAATCATCATAAGTTGCATTAGTACCTAAAGTTATGTTGTTATAAATAGTATCGGTAAATAAAGTTTCATCTTGAGATACATAAGTAATCTTTCTTCTGATATCTTTTAAATTATAACTATAGATTTTTCTGTTATCAATTAGAATATCTCCTTCATAATTATCAAGATATCTTGCAAGAAGTTTCATTAAAGTACTCTTACCCCCGCCACTTGTACCATATAAAAGAACTTTTTCTCCCGGATTAATCTCTAAATGTGGACATTTTATAGCATCACTCATCCCATTATAAGAATATTTTAAATCTTGAATTAGAATCTGTCCTTTTAAATGTTCATTTAAGACTTTATCATCTAGAGTTAAGTTTTCAACTTCAATATTTAATAGTTCTTTAATTCTTACAAAAGAAACACTTGCTTCTTTAATTAAAATTTGTAAAGAACAAATATTAGAAATTGGAGTAAAATAATAAGTTAATAAGCTATTAAAAACTAATAGTTTTCCAAGTGTAAGATTACCCATATCTACTTCTTTAATACCAAGATAAATTATAACTAATAATCCTATTCCATATAAAAGTTCTTTAAAGAAATCTTCAATATAGAAATGATGATAAAGATTAAAACTTGCATCTTGATAATTAGAAAACTTATAACTTAACTTATCTCTTAAACTTTCTTCTATTTGCATACCTTTAACTGTATTAATTGATGATAAAGATTCTATTAAATGGTTATTAACTTCTACTTCTCTTTCTTTCATAGTCTTTATTTTATTACCTATTAAAGAATTATAAAATAAGATTATAAAGATATATAAAATTGTAATAACAAGGGTTACTAAAGAAAGTTTTATATTTATTTTAATTAGAACTATAAAGATTACAACTAATAGTACTAAATCAATTGATAAAGTTACTAATAATTTACTTATAACATCACGTATTTTAAAGACATCTTGAATTCTTGTTATAATATCTCCTTTGGTTCGATTTTTAAAATATAAATATGGAAGTCTAATAATATGATTATATACTTCTTTTATTAAAGAGTCATCTAACTTATGATTAACATAGTTTACTAAGTTGTTTCTAAATAGATTAGTTGATTCTTTTAAAAAGATAACAATTATTAAGAAAATAAAGATATATTTAATAGCATCTAAATTGTCTTTAGTAAGTAAGTCTAAGAAGAATTGAAATTGATATGAGATTAGAATATTAGATACTGTATAAATCAAAGAAAAGATAAACATTAGAAGAAATGTTAGTTTGTAGTTATTAATAATTGGGAACATTAACTTCCAAATACTTTTTTCTTTGGCTTGTTTTAATATCTCTGTTCTTGGTTGCATTAGAATATAGATATTTGATGATAAACTGTTCCAAGCAGAATAGCCATAGGATTTAAAACCGCCATCTGGGTCCATGACAGTTATTTCTTTGTCATCTATCTTAGTAACAATCACAAAATGTCCATATTGTTTATTGATTAATAAATGGGCAATAAATGGAGTTGATTCTTTAAGAAGATTATTAAGACTTCCTCTAACAGCTTTTGCTTCAAACCCTAGTTTCTCGGCCGCTTCCACTAGAGAATAAACTGATACACCTTCATTAGAAGTCTTAGTAAGATCTCTTAAGTATTCACGGGATGTATATCCTCCATAATATTTCACCATCGAGATTAAACAGGCTACCCCACAATCTCTTAAATCTGTTTGCTTAGTATATAAAATTTTTCTCATTAGTCCCTCCATATATAATATAAACGGAAAATATGCCATTTTAACACGATTTTATGAACTTTTTTTCTTCCTTATTTTATAAGGGTTTAAGGCATATAAAAAGGTGAAGTTTCTTCACCTATTTTAAAATGATATATTTTGGATACTAAA
>CANRHS010000096.1 GCA_947630495.1 uncultured Bacilli bacterium
GGCTACTAGAACTGGAATATCTTTCTTCATTTCTTTAAAAGTTAAACTATTATCTTTTTCTTTTAATTCTAAATAGTAATTATAAATAAACCTAGTTGTACCAAGAAATGAATTTAATTTAGCTTTTTGCTCATTAGTTGGATATAATCTAAAAGTATAAACATTATAAATTTCCATATAATCATTACCTCACTTTCTTAGCACATTATTATACATCTTATTTTTTTATTTTGCAAGACTTATTTGCACTTTTTGACATTTTATATGGACTTTCCTATTATATCAAAAAACATAAAGAATATTCTTTATGTTAATTACTTAAATGGTGCTGAAAACAGGATTCGAACCTGCGACCTATCCCTTACGAGAGGATTGCTCTACCAGCTGAGCTATTTCAGCATGAAGAAATAGACTAACTATTTCTTTTCTTTTTTATTATCAGTTAAGGCTGCTTTTCTTGAGAAGTTAAGGCGTCCTTTTTTATCATAACCTAAACATTTAACTAAGATTTCATCACCTAGTTTAACAACATCTTCAACAGTCTTTACACGTTCTTTGGCAAGTTCTGAAATATGAACTAATCCTTCACAGCCAGGCCAAATTTGAACAAAGCATCCAAAGTCTTCAACTTTAACAACTTTAGCATTGTAAATTTCTCCTACTTCAGCTTCTCTTACAATATCTTGAATCATCTGAGCTGTTTTTTCAATTATTTCTTTATCAGTATGATAAATTACTACTCTTCCATCGTCTTCAAGATCTACTTTAACAGCATTCATATCTGTTACAGCCGTTACATTACTTGCTTCAAGAATAATCTTTGTAATCATTTCGCCACCTTTACCAATGACATCTTTAATCTTATTAGGATTAATCATGAAGGTCATTGTCTTAGGTGCATACTTAGATACTTCTTTTCTTGGTTCAGGAATAGTTTCTTGCATTTTATCAAGAATTTCCATTCGAGCATCTCTTGCTTGAGCTAAAGCTTTTTCAAGGATTTCTTTGGTAACTCCTTTTATTTTTATATCCATTTGAAGAGCACAGATACCATCTCTCGTTCCAGCAACTTTAAAGTCCATGTCTCCAAGATGGTCTTCCATACCTTGAATATCAGTTAAAATTGTATACTCATCTCCGGCTGTAATTAAACCCATTGCAATTCCAGCAACTGGTGCTTTAATTGGAACTCCGGCTGCCATTAAACTCATACAACCAGCACAGATACTTGCTTGACTTGATGAACCATTACTTTCTAAGATTTCTGATACAACTCTAATGGTATAAGGGAATTCATCTTCACTTGGAATTACTTGAGCAAGGGCTCTTTCTCCTAAAGCACCATGTCCAATTTCACGTCTACCTGGTGCTCCATATCTTCCAGTTTCACCAACAGAAAATGCTGGGAAGTTGTAATGTAACATGAATCTCTTTTCAGTTTCAATATCTAATCCATCTAAAATTTGATGTTCACCTAAAGCACCTAGAGTAGTAACAGATAAACTTTGAGTTTGTCCTCTTGTAAATAAGGCACTTCCATGGGTTCTTGGTAATAAGTCAATGTCCGTTGAAAGAGGTCTAATCTCGGTCATTGTACGACCATCTGCTCTTGTATGTTCAAGAACCGTTATATTTCTAAATAATTCATATTCAATAGCATCAAAGATTCTTGTTACTTTAACTTTTAATTCGCTTAACTCTTCTTCTTTTAAATCAGAGTTTTCTTCTTCATATTTTGTAACTAAATCTTCTTTTAGTTTATCAATAGCAGCATATTTTTCTAATTTATCTTTAATTCTTAAAGCCTTATCTAAATCACTTCTGATTAAGTTATCAACTTCCGTTTGTAGTTCTTCCGAAATTTGAAGTCTTGGATATTCCATCTTTTCAACTCCAATTTCTTTGATAATTTCTTCTTCAAACTCACATAATTCTTTAATTGCTTCATGTCCAAACATTAAAGCATCTAACATGTCAGATTCTGATACTTCTTTACTTCCAGCTTCAACCATGTTAATTGCTTCTTTGGTACCAGCAACTGTTAAGTTAATATCAGACTTACTATCTTCTTCATTAGTTGGATTGATAATAAACTTACCATCTACTCTTCCAACTTTAACTCCAGCAATTGGTCCATCAAAAGGAACCTTAGAAATACAAGTTGCAAGGCTTGATCCAAACATAGCAGGCATTTCCGGTTGAATATCAGGATTAACTGATAAAACCGTATTAACTACTTGAACTTCATTTCTAAAGTCTTCTGGGAATAGTGGTCGCATAGGTCTATCAATCATTCTGGCAGCCAAAGTTGCAGCCTCTGTTGGTCTTCCTTCTCTTTTAATAAATCCCCCAGGAATCTTTCCTACTGAATATAGTTTTTCTTGATATACAACCATTAAAGGAAAAAAGTCTGATAATAAGTTAACATTTTCAGATACACAGACAGTTGATAAAACAACTGTATCATCAAATCTAACAAGAACTGCTCCATTTGCTTGTTTAGCAAGTTCACCATATTCAACAACAATTTTTTTACCATAAAAATCCTTTTCAAATATTTTCTTCATATAAACTAACTCCTTTTCTAAAATAAAGACACTTAAAAACAAGTGTCTACTTTCTTAATCCTAATTTGCTTATTAATTCACGATATCTAGTTACATCTTTTTTAGCTAAATAATTTAGCAAACTCTTTCTTTGACCTACTTTTTTAAGTAAACCACGTCTTGAGTGATGATCGTGAATATGAACTTTTAAGTGTTCAGTTAAGGCATTAATTTCATTAGTTAAAATTGCAACTTGAACTTCAACTGAACCAGTATCATGTTCATTTCTTCTAAAATCTTCAACAATCTTAGTTTTCTTTTCTTTTGTTAAAGCCATATTTCCTCCTTTATATTATATTCGCTAATTCGTTGTCTAGGACTGAGGAATCCAGGGCAAAGAATTAGTAAGCATTAATAATATACCTTGTTTTTCAAAAATATGCAAGTGTTTTTAAGCATTTTTTCAAACTTTTTTAGGTTTCAATGCCAAATATACAGTTTTCATAGATAAATTTTTCAATTTTTAAAGAATCTCCTGTTGTATAATAATCTGATAATAATTTATTAAATTCTAAAATATCTTCTTCTTTAACTGTAATAATTCCACATCCATTTTCTATCATAATTTTATTAGCAACAATCATACTAGTTCTTTTATTTCCGTCCCAAAATAATTGAGCGCGCATGCAATATAACATTAATTTAATAGCCCTTTCAGTATTACATTCTATTGAATTTATTTCTGCAAGTTCTTCAATTACTTCTTCTTTTATAGGAATCTTAGGAATATATGAAGTACCTGAAATTCCAACTTTACCTTCTCTTAATACTCCCCATTTCAAAGATTCATTTCTTGATACAAACGAATTAATATGACAAATATATTGGGGATTTACTTCGGTATCCAAATTTTCAAGTATTTCTCTCCACGCATCTCTTAAATTCAAAATACATGTTACAAAATCTAATTCAATAGAACTATTTACCCCATCTAAAATTTCTTTAGTATCAGATATAGATACATCAAGTCCTTCTAACCTTGCTGAATTATAAATAAGTTTTACTAAATTATTATTTACTAATTTAATATTTTCATTCTTACTTAATCTATATTTATCTTTCATTTTATTATCTTTCTAGTTTCAATATCAAAGATATGTTTAATTTTAGACATCTTTTCAGTAGTTTCCCATAAGTTTAACTTATTTTCATTTATACCATAAGTAATATATCCTTCAAACTCTAACTTACTATCTAGTACACTAGTTAAATTATAATCAATTATATCAACAACATTATTCTCTTCTTCAACTAGAATTAAATCATCGGTAATAGGAAATCCTGATACATAAGTTCTACCTAATTCTTTTATTACTTTACCAGTTTCAATATTAATTATCATACCTTGATTATCTTCTTCAACATAAACTTCTTTTAAATCTTTATTTATAATTGTTGTATCATGTCTACTTATTTCACCTGGATCATAATTATTAGGTTCATCAACAGTAATAAAACCAAATTTATCAAAATCAAAGTTAGTTATTTCTTGTCCGGTTTCAATATTTAAGAATCCAAACTTATCATTTCTAATTGCAACTATTATATTATCCATTTGTCCATCTATTCCCTCTTCAAATGGGGTAATACCTATTTGTTTATAAATACTTGGAGCAATTATTTTACCTTGATTATCAATGATACCACTTAAATTACTATTTGTAATTGTTAAAAAGTATGATTTATTATTTTTTTCAAGTAAAGTTGTATAAAAATCATATTCCTCACTTATTTTTCTTTTATCTTTAAAGTTATAAAGAAAAGATAAAGATGGTTCATTCATATTTAAGCCATTATCAAAACTATTTTCATCATAGTTTATATCTCTAATTAAAGCTATACCTTCCTGATAATTAATATAATAACTTCCTAATTGACCATATGCAGGTTCACCACAATAAGTATTCTCACAAACATATTTGCCTACAAACTCTCCATCACAAACTTCACTTTCTTTTTTACCTTCAGTAGCAGTTACTTTAACAATCTTACCATCAACATATTCATCCCCTGGACACAAGAACAAAGTATCTTTTTCAATTAAAATATCCTTATTAGGAACTTCTTCAACACTGGCTTTTTCATAAACATAATAAATTAAAACAACTCCAACTAAGAATACAAAGACACTACTTGCTAGTTTAATTATTTTATCTCTTTTCATATTTATCACACAATAAGTATAACATAGAATAATATTAAAGTAAATAGAAAAAAATAACTCACATAAGTTATTTTAATAGTTATATAATCCATGTATTTTACTAATTTCAGTATCAGTTAAATCATCTAATTGCCATTTATCATTTACTTTTTTAAGAGTTAAATTTAAAGTATAAGTAACTTTATCTTTAGCATCTTTTAATTTTTCTAATTTATAATCATTAAACTTTGAAATATCTGAAGTCTTCCCATCTTCCATTACAAACTCTTGCGGATTATTATTAAAGTATTCAGTTGCTTCATCAATTATTTTCTTATAATCATATACTTCAATTTCCGCTTCTACTGTTGCATTATCACCATCTATGGTTTCTTCTTTTATTTCATATGATAAATGTTGATATTGATTTTTTAAAATATCTCGATACTTATCTTTTTGTTCAGTTGTCATAACTGTCTCTGTTAAAAGAGTTTCATCTAAATCACTCAAAACACTTTTATCTAAAGTAACATAGTTATTAAATAAAGTTTCTACTCTTTTAGTTGGTGTATTCATTAAATCATTATCACTACAACCTGTTATTAGTAAAATTGATACTATAACTCCTATTAGTACTTTTCTCAAATTAATCCCTCCACTTATAATATGGTAAAAATTCCTTAAAATATACAAAAAATAGTTTGATAAACTCAAACTATTAATTTATAGCATCCATGATTACTTTATTAATAATATTATCCATTTCCGAAGTTTTCGAAACTTTAAACTCACTTTTTATTTTTTCAATATGAGCATCAATTAAATCAAGTAATTTTTGC
>CANRHS010000097.1 GCA_947630495.1 uncultured Bacilli bacterium
AGAGAATGTGAAGATTTGACGATGGCAATAGAATGGAAGAAATCTAAATTATTAGGAATGAGTTTTGGTTCGGCTGGCTTTTCTGCTTATTATGCAGGTGGCAATGGTGAATTTTCAAAATCTCTTACTAATCTTAAAAATGATGTTGAGAAAACGGGAAAAATACCTTATGAAAAATTATTTGAAACAGATGGAAGTGCGCCTGGCAATGCAGCTGTTATTTGGAATTTCTTAAAAAATAAAACTTTTAGCGATGGTTCACATTTAAGTGATGCAGCAATTTCTGGTATAATGAGTAATATAGCAAGAGAAACAGCATGGGATTTTACTCCAGATATAGAAAATAATATAGGTGCTTATGGACTTATTCAATGGTATGGGGTTAGAAGAAAAAATCTAGAAGATGCGGCTGCTAAAGAAGGTGTTTCTTCTGGAAATATGAAAATGCAATTAGAGTTTTTATGGGATGAAGTTTTTACTCCTCCTAGTGAGCAAAAATATAAACATGATGGTGTTAATTATTATAAAAGACTTGCTGATAAAGGATTTTTTACAATAAATAATCCTCAAGATGCTGGACGAATTTTTGATAATAAAATAGAAATATCTAGAGATCCTGAGAGTACTAAATATCGAGTTAAAAGAGCAAGTGGTTGGTATGAAGGCTTAAAAGGAAAAGATATGGTTACGCCTGAAGATATTTTAGATGCCGATCGTAATTATGATTTATTTTAAATAAAGGTGGTGAAATGATGGTAGCAACCGATTATTATGGAAAATATTTAGAATTACATGATAAAACAAAAGGAGCTTGTGCAACAATAGATGGTAAACCTTGCTCTGTAGTTGCTCGTGAACTTTCAAATATAGTAAGCGAAATAAATGGTTTACATATTATGGAAACTTGGCAAGGAGATTTAAGTGGGTCCTATCAAAACGCAATAGAAAGTTGTACTAATGCTTTAAATTCAATTGCAAATAGTATAAGTTCAACCTGGGCAAGTGGAGAAGCAACCTATAAACAATTATTAGAAGATTTAAATAAACTACAAATAAAAGATAAAGAATATAAAGAAAAAGTTAAGAAAGAACCAAAGGTAAGTGATAAAAAATATATAGAAACATATAAAGAACCGGGAGATGAACCAGGTAAATTTATATTTAGGCAATATCATAATATAGGATTATTTAGAATAGATCATTCAAGATGGGAAGCCGAAGTTAATGAATCAATAAGAGAATGTGAAGATTTGACGATGGCAATAGAATGGAAGAAATCTAAATTATTAGGAATGAGTTTTGGTTCGGCTGGTTTTTCTGCTTATTATGCAAGTAGCAATGGTGAATTTTCAAGAAATCTTCGAGCAGTTAATACTGATGTTTCAACATTACTTAAAAATATTAATTATTTACCAGTTGATACTCAGAAAGATTATTTTATTAATGAATTAGGATGGACTGGTAGCAATCCCTTTGAAGATAGGTATACTCAAAGTTATCCTAACATTTATTTTGCTGGAGGCCCTCTTAATATAACAGGATGTGCAGGGGCCACGATGGCTCAAAACATTGCTTGTCTTTTAACTCATGGTTATAAAACTAATATTGAATGCAAACCAGATAGATTTTTACCATTTCTATATAAAGACAATGGAACAAGTAGTTCTAGTTATGGCTCAGGAAAATTTAATTGGGGAGATAACTTTTTTATAGATGTTACTAATAGTGTTAGAAATGTAACTTTTGTTAAATTAAAAACAAATTATAATGGAGTAGTTTCCTATGATAATATTAAAGATGTTACGGATGCTGGAGGAACACTTTATATAAGTGTTCGTGGTGAAAATCATTTTTATCTTGCAACAGAGACGAAAGGAAATAATGTTGTCGTTGGTAAAGATGTAGGGTTCGTAGGTAATGAAGAAGTAGTTTTTGGTGAACCTTTAAATTATAAAAACGGTCAAAAGGGAGGAGATGTCTCTGGAAAGGCTGCTTGGCTAGGCTTTTATAATGGAGATTGCAAAACTTCTGGTGATACTTTTAGTGTTAATAATGTTGATTTTTCTAAATTTGGAGAGGTTGAATCTATTTTCACATCTGGCAAAAAGTTTGATGCAACTAAAAATTCAGATGGTAGTCTAGAAGTTAAAGGTTTAGCAAAAAGTTTTGGAGTTAATATTTAATTATGAATAAATAAATCTAAAATATATAAAATAGTAATGGTGAATATATGAAAAAATTAAAAATAATTGTTATTATAAACACGATTGCTATTTTTTTTGGTATGTTTTTATTCCATTTTGGTTATACTTTAATGCCAAACTTTCTAACAGCCTCTTTATTTCCAGTCAATGAAAGTTTATATGAGCATTTAAAACTAATCTATGTAACGGAAATGCTAGTTGGTTTTGTCGTTTATTTAGTATTATTTATTAAAAAGATTAAAGTAAATAATTACTTTTTAGGTTTATTAGTAAGTACTTTAGTAAATATAGTCTTATTCTTTTTAATTTTTTTACCTTTATATAACAGATTCGGCGAAAACATTGTAATGACAATGGGAATATTCTTAGTAACTTTAATTATAACGGAGTATTTATTTTATTTAATTATGAAAAAAGATGACTTAGAAATTCTAAACTTTATATCAATTATTATAATTCCTTTTATCTGGGTAATTTTATTCTATTTTACTTTAAATCCTATGCATAACGACTTTTTCTTTGATACTAAAGAAGAAAAATATGGACTAAATGAGTATTTAAATCCATAATTTGCATTTTTTCTTGGTGTGTGCTATAATCTTAATTCGAGGTATAGGAGTATGCAAAGGTTAATTATAGTTAAATGTCCAATGGCTTTGACTTTATTTTTAAATGTCGAAACAACTGAACCTAATATTAAAGTAAAATTAATTAAGCAAACAGTTGCTTTACAAGATACAAATGCTATGGATGAAGTTAGTCTTAAGAAAAGTAATGGTTTAGAGTTACAAGGAGATATTCTTGATATTGAAAAAGAAAAAATTATTAAGACCCTTAAAATATTTCAAGAAATAACAGGAGTAGAAGTAGAAAATATTTGTATTAACGTTAAAAGAATATGTATGAGATTTTCTTCTATTAGTAATATAGAAGCAGGTTTATTAATTGGTTTAAACGAGTTTTATCATACTAATTTAAGTATGGAAGAATTGAAGAAAATTGGAAATAAAATTGATAATTTAGTTTCTTACTTTATAGTAGGTGGATTCAAAAAAATTGATGAAGAAAAAGGGGAAATAGTAAGTTTACCTAAAAATATATATCAAAGTTATATAATAATAGATAAAAAAGAAAGTATTTTATTACCTAATCAAGAAGAAATTAAAAAATATGGAGTAGTAGCTAAAGATTATAAAGAAGATTTTCCTTATTCTGACTATGAAAAATTAGTAAGTGATAATTATAGAGAGATAAAAGAATATTTAAAAGAATATAAAGAAATAGTATCTAGTTTAATTGGAAATACTAGTCTTTATGTTGTAACTTCAAGAGATAATTTATTATTATCAAGAATGAATTATAGATTAAAACAAGAGTTTCCAAGTTATAATTTTTATAGGGTAGAAAATACTAGTGGACCTAAGGTTTTAATAAAGAATTCCTAATTTCAGGAATTTTTTTTAACTAAATTTAACAAAATACTACAAAAAAAATGAGATTTATGGTATTATTATGTTATAAGATTGGAGTTATGATTATGGATATAAAATTAATAATCGGAATTTCTGTTGGTGTTATAGTTTTAGTTACGATAATTGCGGTTATAATTATTAAGAAACAAACTAAAAAAAATCTACTAAATAAAGTTAATAATTTAGATATTTTAAGAAATGAAGTCTTATCAATTCCTTTACAAAGAGAAATTGATAAAATACATAATTTATCTAAAGGAGAACAATTAGAAGAAAAAGTTAATAATTATAAAAAAATATATGATGAACTTAAAGTAACATCTTTTCAGGATATTGAAGATATGATTGTTGAACTTGATTTTATAGCTAATAGTAAACATCGCAAAGAATTTAATGAAAAATATACGAAATGTGAGATGGCTCTTTATAAAAATCGTTATTTAATAAATCATATGATAGGTGAGTTAAAAGAGTTAACTTCTTATGAAGATAAATATCGCGGAATGGTTATTAGACTTAAGACTAAGTATCGAACGGCATCAAGAGAGTATGAAAACAATAAAGAGTTATATGGAGTGTTAGTTGATACGATTGAGATGCAATTTGAAAATATTGAAAAAAGATTTCAAGACTTTGAAGTTGTTATTAATGAAAAACTTTATAATGAAGTAGTACTTGTTGTTAAATCATTAGAAGTTATGATTGACCATATCTCAACAATTATTACAGAGATTCCGGATATTTTAGTTTTAGTTCAAGATTTAATACCATCACGAGTTAAAGAATTAAGTGTTTTAAGAGAAAGTATGCTCGAAGAAGGATTTACTTTAAATTTCATGAATTTAGATTATAACTTTAAAGAAATAGAAAAATATGAAAGTGATGTATTAGATAGACTTAAGGTTTTAAATACTGAGAATAGTTTACTAGAGTTAAAAACTATATTAGAGTTTTTAGATGGAATATTTAAAGATATAGAGAAAGAAAAAGTATATAAAAGAGATTTTGATACTAATTCTAATACTTTTGATGAAAGACTAAGTGCAGTTAAGAAAACATTACATGATATTAATATTCAACTAGATGATATAAAAGTTTTATATGGACTTAAGGATTCTGATTTAAGTGATTTAGCAACTATAAGTGAAGATTATGATGAATTAGTTAAGAAATATCGAAGTTTAATTAGAAAGGTTAAGAAACAAGATGAGTCTTATGGTAAGATTAATTTAACTTTAAATGAACTTGGGATTAATTTAAAACAAATAGAAGATAATTTAGATTTAACATTAAGGAGTTTAGGTAGCATGCAAGATGATGAAGAGAGAGCAAGAGATCAATTAGAAGAAGTTCAAGAATTATTAAAAACTTGTAAAAGACAAATACAAAGTGTTAAGATACCAGTAGTTGCTAATAACTATTTTGTTGAGTTAAGTGAGGCTAATGAGGCTATTTTGGAAATAATTAAGGAACTTGAAAAGAAACCAATTATAATTAAAACTTTAAATACAAGAGTTGATACAGCAAGAGACTTAGTATTTAAACTTTATAAAACAACGAAATCAATTATTCATAATGCTTATTTTGCAGAAGAGTTAATTGTTTATGCTAATAGATATAGAGATATAGTTGATGTTAGTAAGGTTTTAAATCGAGCAGAGATATTATTTTATAAAGGTAATTATAATGAAACTGTTAAGTTAGTTTTAGATACTTTAGATAAAATTGAACCTGGAATTAAGAGTAAATTCAATAAGGAGTGTTCTTTGTAATGCTTCTTTTTTATGAAAATTTGCAAATAATGTGAAAAAATCGTAAAAAATATGTTAATCATTAGTTAAAATGTATACGATTTAAAAAGTTGGTAACAAACAAAGGCAAGCTTTGTTTGCATGAATA
>CANRHS010000098.1 GCA_947630495.1 uncultured Bacilli bacterium
GAAAGAATTTCAAAGAACCTAATAAAGCAAGATGAATATTTCCAAAGTTTTGCCATTGGCAGAGATATTGGCGAAGCACGGGGTGAAGCTCGTGGGCTTCAAGAGGGAATCCGTCAAAAACAGAATGATATGGTAATTAATTTACACAATCAAGGAATTGAATTATCTATTATTGCTAATGCTAGTGGTCTATCAGAAGCAGAAGTTAATGAAATAATTAATGAAACCAGTAATACAATTAAAAAGTAGGATTTGCTCCTACTTTTTAGT
The DNA here is from genome assembly GCA_947630495.1 of uncultured Bacilli bacterium. Taxonomy (GTDB): domain Bacteria; phylum Bacillota_I; class Bacilli_A; order RF39; family UBA660; genus RUG591. Next base: position 271 of record CANRHS010000098.1, read on the forward strand.
TTTCTTTTACATAATCACATTTAGAACACTTGATTGTTCCCTTTTTTTCTACTAGCATCTCTGAACACTTAGGACATTTTTCTCCAGTTGGCTTATCCCAATAAGCAGTTTTACATTTAGGATAATTATTACAACCATAGAAAATTTTACCTTTTTTACTATGTCTTTCAATTATTTTACCTGAACAATTTGGACAATCAATTATTTCAATAACTTGCTTTTCTTCTTTTTTTATGTATTTACAATTTGGATAGTTACTACAAGCAACAAATTCTCCGTATTTTCCTTTTCTTTTTACTAAAGGACTTCCACATTCGGGACACATCTCGCCTGTTTCTTCTGGCTTTTCTTTTTCCATACCATGGAATGCTTTTTGTAAAGTTTCATCAAAGACTTCATAGAATTTAGTTAAAACATCAAGATTATTAATTTTACCATTAGCAATTAAATCTAAGTCGTTTTCCATATTAGCTGTATATTTAACATTGATAATATTACTAAAGTATTCTTGTAATCTATCCGTTACTTGAATACCAACGGAAGTAGGAACAAATTTCTTATCTTCAACAACAACATAGCCTCGGTCTCTGATATTAGACATAATTGTTGCATAAGTAGAAGGACGACCAATTCCTAACTCTTCCATTTCATGAATAAGTCTTGCTTCTGTGTATCTTGGTTTTGGCTTTGTAAAGTGTTGTTCGTAGATTATATCTTCGCTTTCTATCATAGAATTTAACTTACTACTTAAATCAGGTAACACGGTATCTTTAGTATCTTCAAAATCAGCATAGACTTTTAAGTATCCATCAAATGTAACAACCGAACCAGTTGATTTAAATTTATAGTCATTATTATCAAGAATAATCGTTGTTGCAAGAGTTTTAGCATCAGCCATTAAACTGGCAAGAGTTCTTTTATAAATTAAGTTATATAATTTATATTCATCATTAGTTAAATATTTCTTTAAACTATCAGGCGTTCTCATGATACTAGTTGGACGAATTCCTTCATGAGCATCTTGAACATTCTCAGTTTTCTTACTCTTTTTAACATAACCAATATAGTTTTTTCCAAAATTTTCTTCAATATAATGATAAGTACTTCCAACAAATTCTTCACTTAATCGAATAGAGTCTGTTCTCATATAAGTAATTAATCCGACTGTCTCGGTTCCTATATCAATACCTTCATACATCTTTTGAGCCAAACTCATAGTCTTCTTCGCATTAAAATTTAACTTAGTAGATGCTTCTTGTTGTAAAGTTGAAGTTGTAAAAGGAAACTTAGATGCTTTATTTTTATTCTTTGACTCAATGCTTTCAACTTTAAACTCTTTACTTAACTTTTCTAAAATATTATTAACTTCATCGATATTTTTTATTTCAATATCTTTATCTTGATATTTAAATAAATCGGAATCAAAATCTTTAAACTTCGCAGTAATTGTATAGTACTCTTCACTTTTAAAGGCTTCAATTTCGCGCTCTCTATCAACAATTAATTTTAAAGCAACACTCTGTACACGTCCGGCACTTGTGCCACTTGTCTTAGATTGCATTAGTTTACTTAATCTAAAACCTATTATTCTATCTAAGAATCTTCTTGTTTCTTGACTTTTTACTAAATTGTAATCAATCTTCCTTGGATTTTTTATTCCTTCTAAAACTTTATCCTTTGTAATTTCATAGAATAATACCCGATCATATTTATCATCTTTAATTCCAAGAGTATCATATAAATGCCAAGAAATTGCTTCTCCTTCTCGGTCGGGGTCGGTTGCAAGATATACTTTATCTGCTTCCTTTACTAGTTTCTTTAATTCATTTATAACTTTACTCTTTCCTTTAATAGCAACATAATTAGGTTTAAAGCCATTTTCTATATCAATTCCAAGTCCATATTTACCAGTTGTTGCTAAATCTCTTATATGTCCTATTGAACTTACAACTTTATATTTACCTCCAAGGTATTTTTCAATTGTTTTACTTTTTGCTGGGGATTCAACTATTACTAAATCCATTTGCATCAACCTCCACAGATATTTATACTAATAATTTTCAAAATTGTCAACCTTTATTTTAAATTTTTTGTAAATTCATATAAAGCAATCGCAACAGCATTGTCTAAATTAAGACTATCAATCTTATTTGAATGCTTTATAATAATAGGAGTTCCTATCTCTAAATAGTTGTCATTAAGACCAGTTGCTTCGTTTCCAAATACTAAAGAAAAAACTCTCTCACACTTAACATCTTGTAATCTTGTTTTAGCCTTTAACATAAATGGATAAATATTTCTATTACCATATACTGAATAGTAATCATTGAAACTCTCAAAATATTCTATATTAGCATTAAAAATAGCACCCATACTACTTCTTATAACTTTAGGATCATACACATCAACCCCAGGTTTAATAATTGCAATATTTGAAACATTAAAACCTACACTACTTCTAATAATCGTTCCTAAATTACCCATATTAGATGGATTAACTAAAACAATATGATTACTATCTTTACTAAGATTCATTCTATATTTCTTAAATACTCCAATAACATAACAATTTTCTTTATCCGATAAATTATTAATTACTTTATCACTATAAATAACATCAATCTTATTCTTATTACAAATATCAATTATCCTTCTGTAAGTCTCATTCTCCTCTTGTTTAGAATGAATATAAACTCTTGTTACATATTCTATTTTTTTATTTAATAATTCTAAAGTTAAAGTTGTTCCTAAAGTATAACTTTCTAAATCATTTTTCTTATATTTCTTCATATTTACTCCCGATAATTAATTAAAATTACATCTTCTCCTATTTTAGCAATTTTTTCATATTCTACTTCTATTTTATTAGATCCTTTAAAAAATACTCCTTTAAATGGTACTATTATAAAGGATAATATTTTTCCAGTTCCAGGGTCTATCTTACAATCAATTACACTTCCAAATTTCTTACCATCAGATATATTAACAACATCTTTGTTTTGAAATTCTGATAAGTTCATATCATCACCTAACTAATAATATGTTTTTAAACTTACTTTATTTCATAATAATCATCCGGATTAATGTTTAAAGGATTAACTTCACTTTGTTTCTTATACATAGTAAATAAAGTATCTCCAATATTAACTTTATCTCCAACTAACTTATTTAAAACTATTCCAACTGAGTAATCAATTGTGTCTTCTTTATTAATTCTACCTGCTCCTAAACTACATGATAGTTTTCCAATATTTAAGGCATTTATTTTCTTAACTTCTCCTGCACTAGTCGCTTTAACTGTTTCAATATTAGTACTTACAACAAGTGAATTTATATCTCCTCCTTGATTTTTAACAAACTCCAAAAATTTCTTAAAGGCATTGCCACTATTAATCGCGAATATTACTTCATTCTTGGCTTCTTCAACTGTTATATCCTTAGATACTTTTATCATCTCCGTTGCAATTTTAATAGCAAGGTCGGTTAACTCTCCTTTTTTACCATGTAAGACATCCATTGCTTCAATTACTTCTAAAGAATTACCGATATTAGAACCAAGTGGTGTATTCATATCACTTATCTCACAGATTGTTTCTTTACCATAATATTCGCCGATTTTTTCCATTATCTCACGTAACTTTAAAGCATCGTCCATGTTTTCCATCAAAGCACCATTGCCACACTTGATATCAATTAAGATTTTATCAGCACCACCGGCAATTTTCTTAGACATAATACTTGATGCAATTAAAGGTATTGATGATGTAGTCCCGGTTACATCCCGAAGAGCATAAATTGCTTTATCCATCGGACATAAGTTAGCCGTCTGTCCAGTTACCGCAAGTTTTATAGTTTTTAAGGCATTAATAAATTCTTCTTCCGTTAAACTAACATTAAAGCCTTTTATGCTTTCAAGTTTATCAATGGTGCCTCCTGTATAACCTAAACCTCTTCCACTCATCTTAGGAACAACTACTCCGCAGGCAGCAACAATAGGTGCAATTATTAAAGTTATTTTATCTCCAATTCCACCCGTTGAATGCTTATCTACTTTAATACCCGGAATACTACTTAAATCAAGAACATCTCCACTTTTAATGAATATATCAACTAAATCAAACGTTTCTTTTTCACTCATTCCCTTAATACAAATTGCCATTAGTAAAGAAGACATTTGGTAATCTTTTACTATCCCTTTTAAATACCCATTAAATGCATATTCAAGTTCTTCCTTATTTAATTCTAATCCAACTCTTTTCTTATTAATAATATCAATTATATTCATAAGTCACCTCTTATCTAATATTATACCTAATTAATTTAACTTATTCAAGAAAAAAATTTAATTTTATCTCTCTATCTTATAAGATATACAAGTATATCTTAAGTATTAAAAAACTGATAAAATTTACAACTTTAACATTTTTATCAGTTTCTATATTAATATTTATATTTATCAGTTTAATCATTTATAAATACGCGTCTCGCCTAAAGGCGAGTTTATCATTATTGCCAATATTTTTCTTATTACTCCTTCTATACTTATCGTTGTAGCAAATTTACTTGTCCCAACTCGGGCTTCGCCCTCGATGGGACTCAGCTTGTCAAAGTGAATTATCTCGGTTCCGAGATAATATCGATTATCTCTGAATTAATATTATCTCGGAAATATAGATAGAACTCGATTAAATCAAGAGTTCTTCTTTTCGTTTTCCGAGATAATATTATATTTTAATTCAGTTGGCTTAGTGTTATTAGGTAAATTTTAGTTGGTTAAGAATATTATGAATTTTTCCAAATTTTTCTTGATAAAATACATTTTGTATCACGCATATCGTATTTCTCCCGTTTTTGTGTTTTATATATACTATTAATATTTAAAGTTTATAATATTGCTAATGTTTAATATTATTACAATAAGTTACTATCCCAGTATCTCTAACTTCATACATTATCTCGGATTTATTAAGAAATATTCCTTGTTTTAATTGATTTCTGATAAAAATCCGAGATAATATTATTTCAGAGATAAGGTGTATTATCGGTTTGAACTGATAATACACCTTATCAGTTCAATAATGTTATCGGTTCATATAAGAAAAAAGCCTT
>CANRHS010000099.1 GCA_947630495.1 uncultured Bacilli bacterium
CTACGGGTTTTACTTCAGCATTAATAGTAGGTTCTTCAACTTTAATCTCTTCTGGTTCATCTTTGCTAAATTCTTTACCCCATTCTTTAGTATCGAATAAGAAACTTTTATAAGTTCCATCAGGATTTTTATAATCATGTTTAGATTGAACACAATATTTTATCTTCTTAAATAAATCTAAGGCATCCCAAATTAATGCTTCAGGATTTTGGGAATATAAATCAGTTGCATTAACTTCATTTAAGATATCAAACTTTTGCACAAAATTTTCTAAAGTCATTACTTTTACTTCTCTTGCTTTGGTAATATAGACATTTTGACTTCTTAGAAATGATAAGGCTCTTTCTAGTTCATCATATTCTATATAAGCAAGGTCAGGCATAAATTTATCTTCTACTTTAGCTCTTTCTTCTTCACTTAAATCTGTAAATAAATCTAGCTTATCTTTTAAACCTTTCTCCATATTATTCCTCCTAGTATGCTATTAATGGCACTTTTTTTGGATCTAAGCCACTATTTCTTAATTTATCTATTACATTATCTAAAGCATCTTTATTATATTTAATTAAAATATTAGGATTTAAGTAAATATCAATTGGTTCTTTTCCAACTTCAACTAATTTTCTTATTTTGCTTTCAAATTCTTTATCATATAGTAATTCTACATTATCCACAAACATATCTAAATCAATATTATTGTCTTTAGCAAAAGTTACATTTTTGGTTAAATCAGCTTTATTGTAATTAGCTAAAACTTTATCTAAATCATTATTAGTAAAATCTAAATAATCAAAACCAAGTTCAGTTAGTAAATTAATAAGTTCTTCTTTTGGAGATAGAACAATTTCTTCTTCAGCAGATGGCTCTTCCTCTTCAGCAACATTTTCTTTAGCTTCCGCAAAAACTTCTGAAATGCTCTTACCTTCTCTTTCAGCATTTTGTAATTTATTTTCATAATCGAATAAAGCATCTTCTGGGAACATTAATAACTTAGCGGCTTCTCTTTGTTCATCTTCATTAAAATCAAATTTTTCTAATAATGAGGTTATTGAATCCCTTGTTATATTAATATTACCATTTAAAGCAAGTTCAAAATATTCATTTAATCTTGTTTGATTTTCTAAAGCTTCATCTTTTCTAATGCCAAGTTCTTCAATTGTTGCTACAGCAGTATTCATTTCTGATTCAACTTTAACAAGCTCATCTTCCGCTTTTTTAGTATCTTCTTGAACTTTAGAAATTGTTTTAGGAAGTAATTTTTCCACTTCTTCACTTAATTTATCCGGATTAAAATCAACTTTTAATTTTTCTAAAACTAATTTAAAATCATCAGTTTTAATACCACTTAAGGCACTAACTAATTTTTCTCCTTCTTCTCCTAAAACTCTTTCTTCTTCCGTTAAACTTTCTATTTTTTCTTGTAAAACTTTCTTTTCGTTAGTTGTTCTTTCTTTAGTCTCTTCCGCAGACTTTCTTTCTTTTTCCATCTTGGAAAGTATTACACTATCTTCGCCACGTAGGTTATACAATTTGTCTAATAATTTAGTTATTTCTGCAGTTAACATCTTCATTATAACCACTCCCTCTTATTATAAGTAAATTATAACAAATTGTCTTTTGTTTGTAAACGTTTTACATTTAATTTCGTAAAAAAATAAGAAGATTTTTTAATTGTCTTCTTGTTTTAAAATTTTTTTAGCTTTTATTTTGACTCTTTGCATTGTATTATCTACTTGTTTAGGAGTTAATTTTAAAATATCTGCTATCTCTAGATAATTAAAACCTCTAGCCATTAAGCAAAATACTTCGTATTCCCTTTTTGTTAAAGCATCTTTTAAACTCTTAATTAACTCTTGGTATTTTTCTTCTTCGGTCATATTTTTTAAAGGGTCATTTTGTAAATTATCACTAATCGAATCCATCAGTTTATTATTATCTTCATAGATAAAATCCAAAGAATAAGTTTCTTGCATTCCTTTATATTTATCGCGGTTATATTTGCGAATAATCCCATTAATTCTTCTTTCAATACATAAGGTAACAAACGTTACTAAACTAGCATCTTTATTTTCATCAAAACACTTTAAGCCATCCGAAAACCCCACATTACATTCACTAATTATTTCTTGATAGTCAATATTCAAATTAGATAAATAACGCATATACTTATTAATTAAGATATCAATGATATAACGATATTTATAAAATAATAAATTTTTGGCATCTTCATCATTTTCCCGATACATCATAATAAGTTCGCTATCATTAGTGTTTTTTAATTCTTCTTCACTAATCATTTTATCATCCCATAAATAAGTATACCCGCTGATACACTGGCATTTAAACTATTTATTTTTCCTTCCATCGGTATTTTTATAATGACATCACTATTATCTTTAACAATTTTACTAATACCTTTGCCTTCGTTACCAATAACAAGAGCTTTCTTATCGCTATAACTAATCAAGCGGTAATCTTCACCTTCCATTGAGGCGGCATAAATAAAATAACCTTGGCCTTTTAAATAAGTTATCGCATTTACTAAATTAGATACTAAAATAATTTTGACATAAGAAATAGCTCCGGCACTCGTATGGACAACAGTATCATTTACTAAAATGGCTCTATCTTTAGGAATAATAATATTTTTAATCCCGGCACATTCACAAGTTCTAATAATTGCCCCAAAATTATGCGGATCTTCTAAATGATCTAAAATAAGAACAAAATCACTAGTAATATCTTCTAATTTGCCATATTCATAATCATAAATATCTACGACTATTCCTTGATGGTTTCCTTTAACCATTTTATCTAGTCTAGTCTTGGGAACTAAAGTATATTTTAAATTATTTTCTTGTAAGTAAGTCGTTATTTCTTTACTACTTACATAGATTTTTTTTATTTTCTTTTTATCTAATTCCTTTAAAACATTTTTTCCATAAACTAGCATAAAAACCACCTAAGGTTTATTGTACTAAATTTCTAACGAAAAGTCTATGAAGTAAAACAAAGTTTTACTTCACAAAAAAGTACAAAGCGTGTAGAATATGTAACTATCTCAACTGAAACAAATTCCTGCTTTGTACAAAAAATATTATACATTATTTATTCAATAAAGCAAGACCTTGTTTCTAGTTTGGGATAGAAAGAAGGTTTTTATATGACTAATGACTTACAAAAAGTCAAAGATCTACTTAAGATTCGTGGTTGTAGTGATCGTACTACTACTAACTATATCAGTTGTCTTAATAGATTTAAAAAATATTTTGAAGGAAAGGAGTTAAAAGATTTAAAAGAACAAGACATACTTGAATATTTAAAAGTTAATTGCATTGATTTAGATTTTTCCGCTGCTACAATAAATGTTAATCGGGCTGCTATTAAATATTATTACTTAGTTAATTTTAATATCGATTTTAATAATACTTTACTTCCGTCTTGCAAAATTAATAATAGATTTCCTGTTTTACTTTCTAAACAACAAGTCATTTCTATTTTTAATAATGAATCTAATCTTAAACATAAACTTTGGATTATTCTTGCTTATGGTTCTGGTTTACGTATCGGTGAAGTTGCCTCTTTAAAAGTTTCTGATATTTTATCTAAAGAACATAAAATTCATGTTATTGGCAAAGGTAATAAAGAACGCTATGTTCCTCTTCCTGATTTTACTTTAAAACTTCTTAGATTATATTGGGTTCAAAACAAAGATAAAATTATTACGGATTATTTATTTCCAGGAATTTTTTCAAAAACAAAATTAACACATATTAATCCTTTTACTATTAAAGAAGCATTTCAAAAAATTAAAGAAAACAATAATTTAGATAATTCTATTACTTTTCACACTTTAAGGCATTCTTTTGCCACCGAATATATTAAAAATGGTGGTGATATCTGGGAGCTTAAAAATATTCTAGGTCATGCTTCAATTAACACAACTTCCATTTATTTACATATGGCTGAAGATTTTTCAAAAGTTTATTCCCCTTTAGATGAGGTTTCTAATGGCTGATTTTACTGTTCAAGATGTTTTTCTTAAATTTGGCCCTAACTATATTAAAAATCATAATTTATCTAATGATGAATGGAAAGTTTATAATGCTATTATTAATTGTCATACTGAAAAGTTAGGTATTCATTCTTCTATTTGTGAAGTATGTGGTGAAGAGTACGTTTCTTTTAATTCTTGTCGTAATAGGCATTGTCCTATGTGCCAAAATTATCAAAAAGAACTTTGGATTCAAAATGAATCTTCTTATCTTTTAGATTGCCCTTATTTTCATATTGTTACTACAATTCCTTATGAATTAAATGAAATTATTCTTTATAACAAAAAGGATTGTTACAACATTTTATTTAAAGCAACTAGTGAATCTATTTTAGAACTTGCTAATGATCCTAAATGGTTAGGTGCTAAGCCAGGCATCACTTCCATTCTTCATACTTGGGGTTCTAATATGGAATTTCATCCTCATATTCATTCTATTGTTACTGGTGGAGGCATTAATAATAATAAATGGATTAATTGCCAAGAAAATTATCTTTTTAAAGTTCAAGTTTTATCTTCTTTATTTAAAGGTAAATTTTTAGCTTATCTTAAATCTTTAGATTTACATCTTCCTAGTCATTTAAAACATCTTAAAAAAATTAAAAATTTAAATAAGTTTTTAGAACCTTTATATAAAAAAGATTGGGTTACTTACATTGAACCACCTAAAGGCAAAACTGAAAATGTTATTAAATATATTGGTAGATATGCTTTTCGTATTTGTATTTCTAATGAAAGAATTAAAGATATTACTGATACCTCAGTTACTTTTGAATACAAAGATTACAAAGACAATGGTAAATTTAAACTTATGACTATCTCAGGTGAAGAATTTATTCGGAGATTTTTACTTCATGTTCTTCCTAAATATTTTACCAAAATCAAACACTATGGTTTACTTGCTAATCGAAGTAAAAAATCTATTATTAAACTATGTCGCATTTTAATTGGGCAAAGGATTTTTAGTGATTTTTCTATTTCTATAAAAAAAGAATTGCATAAGTTTTTATGTCCTTCTTGTAAATATTCCTTATCCAATTCTAATTTTAATTTCTTTCGACTCTAATATTTTATTTCCTTATTTTACTTTTTATTGCACTTTTTTAGTGTAATCTCTTTAATTTTCTTTAATTTTAGTTTTATAACTATTTTGTTTCTTAATTTCTAGAGTTAATAGCTTTTTCCTTTAAAATTTAGGATTATTCCAATTTTACTTTTTCCTTATAGGACTTTAGTCGTTAGAAATCATAGTACAATGCAGTTATGAGACTTTTTGCTTACACAAAAACTTTCATAACTTGCTATACATTGTAACATA
>CANRHS010000100.1 GCA_947630495.1 uncultured Bacilli bacterium
AGATAGGTTTAAAATGTTTTTAAATAGTGAAGAAAGGGAGGCATATATGTTTGAAAATTATGATTTGTATTGCAAGAAATGTGATGATATTCTTGAAGGGGTAATGCGTGGAAGAGAACAAGGCTATGATTTAGGTCGCCAAGAAATAATCATGAATATGCATGCTAATAACATGTCATTAGATGTTATATCTAAGGCAACTAAGTTGCCTATTAAAGAAATCAAAGAGATAATCAAAACTAATAAAGAAAAGATTGCTTAAATATCTAGTTTTGATATTAAGGAGTGAGATTAATATATGTTTGAGAATTACGATTTGTATTGCAAGAAATGTGATGAAGCTCTTGGTTGGATAATGCGTGGAAGAGAAGAAGGCCAAAAGAAAGGCTATGACCTAGGTCGCCAAGAAATAATCATGAATATGCATGCTAATAACATGTCATTAGATGTTATATCTAAGGTAACTAAGTTGCCTATTAAAGAAATCAAAGAGATAATCAAAACTAATAAAGAAAAGATTTAATGTAAATAGTGCTTGTTAAATAAGGGTAACTAATAAATTAGTTATTCTTTTTTTCAAAATCTATTTCCAAATTAACTAAATTAGGTTATAATTAAATAGTAGAGAGGATAGTAAAATGAATGATGTTGTTGTGTTAATACCTTGTTATAATCCTAATAAGAAATTATTACAATTAATTTCCGATTTAATTAAAAATGATTTTCAAAAGATTATAGTAGTAAATGATGGTAGTAATAGAAATTTAGATATATTTAATAAATTAAAAGAATATAAAAATATAGATTTATTAGAGTATAAAGAAAATAAAGGAAAAGGTTATGCTTTAAAATATGGAATAAATTATTATTTAGAAAACTTAAAAACAGAATATAAAGGGATAGTTATGGCTGATGCTGATTTACAACATAGTGTTCCTGATATTATAAATATTTCGTTAAAACTTTTAGGCAATCAAGATAGTTTAATCTTAGGTAGACGTAATTTCAATGCAAAGAAAGTACCTTTAAGTAATAAACTTGGTAATAAAATAACAAGTATTATCTTTAGTTTCTTGTATGGCTCACATGTTCATGATACTCAGACAGGTTTAAGAGGAGTACCTAATAGATATTTAAATTTATGTTTAGAATCTAAGGGGAAGAGATTTGAATATGAAATGAATATGCTAATTAAATTTACAAAAAATCATGTTAATATTTTAGAAGTACCTATTTCAACTATTTATTTTAAAAAAAGTGATTCAAAGTTTAATAAAGTAACAGATTCAATTATGATATATCAAGCCTTATTTACAGAGTATATAAAGTACGGTTTAACTTCCTTTTGTGCAGCAATTGTTGATATTATAATATTTACTTTCTTTGTTAATACTTTTAATACAATGAATAATAATTTAACTATTATAATAGGTACGGTTTTAGCAAGAACAGTTTCAGGATTTCTTAATTTTAATTTAACAAAGTATTTAGTATTTAAAACTCATGAAAAGGGAGAAAATATGCTTTCGAAGTTTTATTTACATACCTTTTGTAATATGACAGCATCGGCAATTCTTGTTATGTTATTGCATAATTTATTCCCAATGATCCATGAATCTTACTTTAAATTGGTAGTTGATACTCTTATTTATTTAGTAGGTTATAAAATTCAAAAAAAATATATTTTTAAAGCTTAAATGAATAAAAATCTTCTTTTTTATCAAGATAGATAGGAAAGGAGATTTTAATTTGGCTAGACATAAAGTAGAAATAACGGGAGTTAATACCAATGAAATAGAAGTATTATCAAGTGATGAAGCAATAGAGTTATTTAAGAAATTAAGGGAAGGGGACTTAAGTGCTAAAGAAAGACTAGTAAATGGTAATTTAAAATTAGTTTTATCTATTTTAAAGAAATATGTTGGAAGATGTGATAACTTAGATGATTTATTTCAAGTTGGTGTAATTGGACTTACGAAGGCTATTGATAATTTTAATGTTGATTTAGGATTAAAGTTATCAACTTATGCAATTCCGATGATAAGTGGGGAGATTAGGAGATATTTAAGAGATAATAGTTTACTCAGGGTAAGTAGGAGTGTTAAAGATTTAGCTTATAAAGCGATTGCTAAGAGAGATGAATTAACTAATACTTTAGGATATGTGCCAGGGTATGATGTTATTGCCAAGGAACTTGGAGCAAGTGAGATTGATGTCTTAACAAGTCTTGAAGCCTTAGCCGACCCCGTTAGTATCTTTGAACCTATTTACAATGATGGAGGGGATACCATTTATTTATATGAACAATTAGAAGATACCAAGAATGACCAGGATATTGAAACAAAACTTGCTTTAAAAAAAGCTATCAATGATTTATCTCAAAGAGAAAAAAGTATTTTAGATAAAAGATATGTAATTGGTAAAACTCAAATGGAAATAGCTGAAGAACTTGGAATTAGTCAAGCCCAAGTATCAAGGTTAGAAAAAAATGCTATTAAAACTTTAAAGAAAGTATTAAAATAAAAAAGACTTAGATTTCTCGATATAAGTCTTTATTTTTATAAGGATTTTTAGGATCAATTCTATCTGTAAATAAGATACCATCCAAGTGATCTAGTTCATGTTGGAAAGCAATTGCTAACTCTTCTCTTGCTCTAATTCGAATTTTGTTTCCATCTTGGTCATATCCTTCAACAGTTACTCTCGCGTACCTTGGAACAATTCCACATACTTCGCGGTTAACTGATAAACAACCTTCACCCTCTCCAACATAAATCATTTCTTCAGAATTACTAACTAACTTCGGATTAAAAATAACATAGTTATCAAACTTACCTTCTTCATATTCATGAACAACAACAAAGAATCTTTCTTTAATCCCAAGTTGAATAGCCGCAAGCCCCATCCCAGGTCTTAAATCATACTTTTCAGCAAGTTCTTCAATTTGACTATCTGTTAGAAATTCAATTATATCTTGAACTAATTTTTTTCTTTCTTCACTAATTGGAAATGTAACATCTAAACTTTTTTCTCTTAATATTTTTTCTTTTTCATCTAAGATATCTTTCATTCTTAACATCCCACATCACCACTCGCGTATAATTCTATCACAAAATTCTTAAAAAGTAAAGAAAAAGGAAGATTTTTTATCTTCCCCATCTAGTACCAATAATTATAACTAATAGAATAAATAATACAATGATAATAGCATAATTAGAGTTATTGTTATATCCATAATTTGGATAAATATATCCTACGTTTCCTCCACAAGAGTTACCGTATCCATATCCATAGTTTGGATAACCACCGTAATACATAATATACCTCCTTTATTACCTACTAATAGTTTACGTAATAAAAGAAAATTTGTTATTATGTATGACTAGATAATTCAATAATTAAATCCATATTATCATCTTTTGCTATCTTATTTTTATGAATTTCTCCACATTTTAAACATTTATAAATTATTTTATAAGTATCTTTATATTTTTCGATTCCAATTGGTTCCATTAATCCTAAACAAGTATTTAATCTATCTCCAGGATTTATATCAACATGTTTTGAATATAAACAATTAGGACAATGGTCTCTTGCAGTATAGTTAAGTTTAGTAACTTTAGAACCACAATTTTCACAGATAAACTCTTCATCAATCATATTAAATCTTTTCATAACAATCACTTCTTAATTATATAATAATGTCAAATACCATGTCAAGTAGTAAAATTAGGGCTTGATTATTTGAAAATTTATGATATCATGTATATATAGGATAGGAAAGGAAGTGACCCTTCATGACAAGTAAAAATATATGTGATGTATCAAGAAATAAAGTTAACAATCAGTCTACTATGGGGGGGGGTACTACTAACTTATCACAAAATATAAATTTAATAAAATATAACAAATTAAGACATAGCAAAGTAGTATATTAATACTAATCTTTATTATGTCTTTTTGTGTTTTCTAAGAAGGAGGAATGAAAAATGAAAAACAAATATTTAAAAAGAAGAAAGTGGGTAATACTAGGAGCAGTATTATTAGTATTAACATTAACCATAACAGGAACATATGCATTATGGAATTATTTTAAGGTTGGCCCAAATCAACAATTAGTAGCAGGAGATATTTATATGAAGTATACAGAAGGAAGTTCTTCAATAAATATTACAAATGCCATGCCAACCAATACATATGATCCAAGTCAAGTATTCGAGTTTACAATTGAGGGAAAGAATACCTATACAAAATCAATCTGGTATGAAATAGTAATCAATTGGGGAGAAGAGCCAGAAGATAGGCATACAAGAATACCAGATAAATTCTTAAGGTTCAGATTAACTGAACAATTACCAGAAGGAGAAGAAACAGAAGTAATAAAAGAAGGAAAGTATTCAAATTTTAAAGAAGGTAAAAAAATTTGGGTAAATACAATAGCAGCAAATACAAGAACAGATACAAAGATAACATATAAGTTATATATGTGGGTATCAAGCGAAATGCATTTAGGAGCAGGAGAAGATGCAGCAAATTCAGATATGGATATGGATACATGGAATACAGATGCATTTGCATCAGTAAAAGTATCCGTAAATGGAGATTTTGAAGAAAAAGAATTAGAAGAAGAACCAGAAACTCCAACAACAGGAGTAGAAGTATTAAAAGAAAAACTAGGAACAGATGGATTAGTCGGAGTAAAAGAAGACAATACAATGACAACATCAAAAGGCGACGAAGTAAGAGAATACAGATATTCTGGAACAGGAGTAAATAACTATGTCTATTTCAATTGCCAAGATGGAAAAGAACAAACAAATGATAATTGTGAAAAATGGCGAATAATCGGAATTTTCAAAGATGAAGCAGGGCAAGAACATATGAAAATAGTAAGAGATGAAGTATTACCAGCAAGTGCAATGCCAGACACATATGTAGCAATTGGAAAAACGTTCAAGATAAAATATAGTAGTTCGTCATTTACGGCATATTGGGATTATGATGGAAGTGCATATGATAATAATTGGGCGGATGCAGGCTTAATGAATTGGTTGAATTCAACAGGAACAACAAACGGATATTTGAAAACATTAAGTACGACAGCACAAGGAATGAT
>CANRHS010000101.1 GCA_947630495.1 uncultured Bacilli bacterium
ATGGGGCTATAGCCAAGTTGGTAAGGCATTGGACTGCAACTCCACGATCGCCGGTTCAAGTCCGGCTGGCCCCTCCAAATTAAAATACCTACAAAATTATTGTAGTTGAAATTAAAAAGCCATTGTAAATAAAGGATTTGCAATGGTTTTTGTATTACCTATAGTTAGGTAAAAAATTATGAGAATTTTAAGTAAAAAATTAATTAAAGAAATAGAATTTGAAAAAAGAATTGAAGATATTTGTAGTTTTAATAATGCTAAATGTGAGATAAAACAAGGAAAGATATTAAATATTAAAGATACTAATATTGCTTTTATTGAACCACATAGAATAAATATTAGTATTAAGGGAAAAAACATATTGTTATTATATTTTAATAAAAATAATTTGTTTTTATACAATAGAAGCATTCCTATTAATTTAGACCAACTATATAAATTATTGGTAGAATTGAGGGGTTGCTTATAATGGAAAGAAAAATGGACTTTTGGACTATTGAAATAAGTACCAAATTTAAAGATAAAAGCAAAGTTGAAAGATTACAAAAAGCATTAATAGATAAGTTTAATTATGAGTGTCATAAGAATAAAGATTATATGGCACAAGTTATAGTTGGAATAAGTAATATAAATGCTAAATATGTAAATGGTGTTTATAATGTAAGACTTAAAAAAGGTGGAAGACCAAAAAAGGAAAAAGATATAATAAAGGAAAATGATTTAACTAAAATAGTATATGGAGATTTATATACTGAATGGCACATACATATATTAGCATTAACAAGCCCAAGTGAAACATTAGCAAGAATAATTAAAGAATATATTGATAGTAATTGGAATGTAGATGTATCGTATAAAAAGTTTAAATATGATAATGAAAAAGATATTGATATTAATATGTTATTTTATATTGCTAGGCAAAGTGATACTATTATGTATTATGGTAATAATGATAAAAGGTTTAAATATACTTTTAAGCAAATGTATGAAGAATGGGTTAAAAAATATACTAATTTAAAATTTGATAAAAGATACATACAAGATGAAGAATATCACGAAAGAAAAGATAAAAGATATATTGATATGATTAATTATTTTGATAATTATTGTGATAATGAAAATAAAAAGGCACGAGAAAAAGCATATAAGGAAAAAGTTAAATATAGGAAAATAAAAGAAAAATACGAATTAATGGAAAAGACAGGTAAAGTACTGAAAAAAGATATAGTAAAAAATAATAGATATATTAGTTTATAGGGCATTAATTAGATAAATTGTATATAGTTGATTACCATATAATATATACTTTTAATGCCTCATTGACAACTGTTATAGTAATAAAGAAAGTAATAAGCAGTTTAAAATGAGTATATAAAGTTAATATAGAGTACAAGTAATATAAAAAGTAAAAGTAAGTGTACGCGATATATTAAAAGATGTGTTAAAAAGAACATAAAAAAAGATTAAAGGTCAAATGTTAGGTATAAATATTTAGGTAATAATATGGTTATATTTATTAAGTAAGGAATAAATGGTTAAGATAAATAATTATTACTTATTGATTTAAGTTAAAGTACATAGAAAGAAAGTTTTAAAAAAGTGTTGGTGGTAGGTTATAGCAAAAGTTAAGGTGGTTATTAGTGGTCTTTAACTGAAATTTTTCCCAAGATTTAGTAAAAAGTTGCATAAGGTTGCTATTTAGTCGCTAACGACTTTTTTTGTTGTTGTAATATAAATTATGGCGAGATAATAAAAAAAGTCGCTAGATTTAGCGATTTTAGTTGAATATTAAGTATTTTATTTAGAATTAAGACCATCTATGTATGCTTCTACTTTTGCTTGGTCCACTGCTGATAATTTATTGATTTTAGTTAATAGTTGAAATTGTTTGTCGTTTATATTAGTTGGCTTAATACTTTCGATAGGCAAATCGTATTTAGTACGACAAAGTAAGTAGTCTATATTAGTATTAAAGTAGTCTGCTAATTTAATAAGTATTTCAGCATTTGGTATTACTCTTTCAGTTTCGTATGAACTAATTGCTTCTTGTGTGAGATTTAAGTCAAGAGCAACTTTTTGCTGTAATAAGTTCTTTTTGTTTCGTAAATTTTTAATATTATTCATAAGTTCACCACGCTTTAATTTAATTTTAAACAATATTAATATGAGTACTAGCAATATTAGTTATACGAATATTATTGATGGTTATATTTATTTTTTTTAGAATTTATATTATAATATAATTGCAAGGTGTTTATACACTATTTAAACTTGCATTAAGAAAGGAGTTAAATTATATGACTATTGCTGATTTTTGTAGAGAAAATGAGAAAATATCCAAAGTTGGAATTAAAGGTATGGCTACCCCTTTGAAAAAAGCCCAAGATATGCTAACTGATAATGAAGAATTATTATTTGCTGCTGTTGTAGGTGGTGGTTTAACTGATATTAACCCTGGTGTTTTAGTTATTACATCTACAAGGATATACCAATGTTTTCAAGGGTTATTAACTAAAACTGATAGTGTTATGGGTATAGGTGCTGCAAAAGAATTATATCTTAAAGATATTACATCAGTTAAAATTAAAAGTGGTTTAGTTGGTGGTAAACTTGAAATTTTAGGTATTACTGAAAACTTTTATTTAGGTGGAAGAAATGCTATATTAAATAAAATTAGAGATGTTGTTAATAGTGCAAGGTCTAACTTACAAAGTGGTACATCAAACGAAAGTAATAAGTCCTTAAATTATTTGGAAGAATTAGAAAAGTTAGCTGAACTAAAAGAAAAAGGAATTTTGTCAGAAGAAGAATTTAATAGTAAAAAGCAAGAAATATTAAATAATAACAAATAATAAAAGGAGTATTTATAATGAGTGTAGATAAGGTAAAATGTATTAAGTGTGGGCAAGAGATAAATAGATATGATGTTATATGCCCTAATTGTAATAAAGTACAAGGTAAATCAAAAGTGTGTCCTGACTGCAAAGGAAGAATATTAGCAAGTGAGAAAGTATGCCCTATTTGTGGTAATAAAAAATTTAAAAAAAGTAAATTAATAATAGTAATAATTGCAGTTATAATAATTTGTCTTTTATTAGCAGTTGCTTTACAAAAAGTAATTAATAATGAAGAAATTATTAGTGAAAAAATGAATGTTGATAACGAACAAGCAATAGTAATTAAAGATGTATTAGAAGATGTTGGAATTACTACCATAAATGAAATTGAAAGAGATGAGTCATTAGATGATTATTACTTAAATGGTGGAACTGATAAAGGTTATCGTATTGCTTTTAGGGGACACGATACAAATAGTGTTCCTGATACTGTTATTATTAATATAACAAAAGATGGCAAAATATTAGTTATAAAAGAACCTATGGGCGATGTATTATACGAAAATGATAAAGTGCTTAACAAAATTAATTAGTTTTTATAGTATTTGAAAAAGTGTAATTTTACAAAGACTTGTAATTATTTAAAAACACAAGTCTTTTTTTATTTGTAAATATGGTGTTATGACTTTATAAATATTTGAAAAGTATAAGGGAGATTTTTAAATATTTAAAAAAGTATGATTTTTCTTTGGCGAACATCTTTTTTTCTTCAAAAGTAGGCTATATAATATGTTATTGTAAAGGAGGTTAAGAATGAATAAAGAAGAAGCATTAAGAAAAATTGTTAGTATAGTTTGTGAAGATTTTGTAGAAACACTTATTACAGGAATTGAAGAAAACGAAAAAGCATTCCCCTATACTATCGCAGTTGCTAATTTTATTAGTGAGTTAAAAGGAAAAAATATAATAGTTAATTTATATGGCACATTTGAAGATACTATTATAGATATGCTTTATAGAGAAACAAGCAACTATTTAGCAAGGTAATTATTTTAGTTTTAGAAAGGAATTTAGTTTATGAGTAGTAGAATTTATGGTTATGCAAGAGTAAGTAGTAAAGAACAAAACGAAGAAAGGCAGATCCAAGCATTAATTGAAAATGGTGTTGAAGATAGATTTATATTTATAGATAAACAAAGTGGCAAAGATTTTAATAGAGAGCAATACCAAGTTTTAAAAAATGCTTTAAGGGAAAATGATTTATTAGTTATTAAAAGTATTGATAGATTAGGTAGAAATTATAATGCAATAATTGAAGAATGGAAAGATATTACTAAAAATATTAAAGCAGACATATTTGTAATAGATATGCCTTTATTAGATACAAGAAATAATAAAGATTTATTAGGAACATTTATTAGTGATTTAGTATTACAAATATTAAGTTATGTCGCTAACCAAGAAAGAGATTATATAAATAAAAGACAAAGAGAAGGAATTGATATTGCATTAAATAAGGGTGTTAAATTTGGAAGACCTAAAATAGAAAAGCCACATAATTTTGATGATGTGGTTTTAAAATGGAAGAAAAAAGAAATTAAAACAAAAGAAGCAATGGAATTACTAAACTTAAAACCTAATACATTCTATAATTTAGTTAAAGAGATTTAATATTAATTGCATATAAAAATGTGTTATAATAGGTATAAATTTATTTTTACTTTATTTTAGTTTTAAGAAAGGTGCAATTAGTATGAATGATAATATTGAGAATGAAAAAAAGATAGTTGCTGTTTATACAAGAGTTAGTACTGATGACCAAGCAAGAGATGGTTATAGTTTAGATATGCAATTTAAAAAAATTAAAAACCATTGTGAAAATTATGAATATGAAATATATAAGGTTTATGAAGAACCAGGAATAAGTGCAAAAAATACTGAAGATAGAAAAAAATATAATGAAATGATTGAAGATATGAAAAAAGGCAAATTTAATATGATAGTTGCACTTAAAATTGATAGAATTAGTAGAGATTTAATAGACTTTTTAAAGTTTATGGCTATGGCAAAAGAATATGAATGTGATGTCGAATTTATATTAGATAAAGTAGATACAAGTACTGCAAGTGGTAGAATGATGATGAATATGTTAGCAGTTTTTGCACAATTTGAAAGAGAACTAATAATTGAAAGAA
>CANRHS010000102.1 GCA_947630495.1 uncultured Bacilli bacterium
AAAATAGATAATATCCAAAAACAACTAGCAAAATATGAACATAAATTAAAAGGATTAAACAGATGGCTTGCAAGAAGCCAAAAAGGAAGTAAAAATAGACAAAAAATAATAGTTAAAATCCAAAGATTATATGAAAAAATCAAGAATGCAAAGAAATTCTATAATCATCTAATGATAAATAAAATATTAAAAGAAAATGATGTTATTTTCTTAGAAGATTTAAAGACAAGAGAAATGATAGAAAATGGACATCATGGGTTATCAAGAAAGATATCTAATTCAAACTTTAGTGACATAATAAATAAATTTAAATATAAAGCCGCAAGACTAGGAAAGAAAGTATATCAAGTAGATACTTACTATGCAAGTAGTCAGATATGTTCTAGTTGTGGTAAAAAGAATGAAAAGGTAAAAGACTTAAGTGTGAGAAATTGGGAATGTCCTAAATGTCATAGTTTGAATGATAGAGATATAAATGCAAGTATTAATATATTAGATAAAGGAATGGAATTGTATTTTAAAGATTTTGATAAGGAAATGAAATTATATTTAGAAAGGTTAAATAGTGAATTAAGTTTAATTTAGAATAAATTACAAATTACTAAAAAAATAAAACGGTGGCGACCATCGGATTCTGGTCTATGGAGGATACAAAGTATCCTATGAAGTAGAAAAAGAAAGCCGCGAGGCTTTCGAGTAATTTTTGAATTTATTCAAAAATTACTTTTGTTCTAATACTTTCCCTTTAGATATAATATTTGCATCAAATAAATTAACTGCTTTTCAAGCAAAAACATCTTTTAAATTTTAAAAGTACACAATATTTACATTTTGACCGTCAAATTCATATAAAATTATTACTTTTCCGTATTTTTCCTCTTTGTAACATCATTATAACATGTAAAAATTTCTTTGGCAAGTACTTTTTAACAATTTTTTTAATTTGTTTAATTTTTTTGCTATGTCCTAGTTTATGCACAAATAGTTGACAGAAAGGAAAAAAATATGTTATTATTAGTACGCAAAAGAAACAGATAGTCCATCCATTTTAGATGTGTGCTTAGGAAACTTATTGGTTTATTAAGCGTTGGGAATATGTTTCTTTTTTTAATTGTTTAAAATCGCTATCATCAAAATTCAAGACTAAATAGTGGACATAACGATTTTTTTCTTAAACAATAAAATCGAGTTTTAGAATTCACTCGATTTCTTTACATTTTATTTTAATTTAACTTATTATATTCTTCATCATTAACTTGCTCTAGCCAAATATTTTCATTTTCAGAACCAGGTACTTCAACTGCTATATGACTAAACCAAGAATCTTTTCTTGCTCCATGCCAATGCTTAACATTTGCAGGTATTACTACAATATCACCAGGTTTTAGTTTTTTGGCCTCTTTTCCTTCTTCCTGATAGTATCCGTATCCTGCTGTACAAATTAAAACTTGTCCTCCACCAGATTTAGCAGCATGAATATGCCAATTATTTCTACAACCTGGTTCAAATGTTACATTAGAAAAACTAATTTCATTTTCTGTTTTGGCAATTGGATTTAAATAACTTTTTCCGATAAAATATTTAGCATATAAATCATTAGGTTGTCCTAATCCAAAGACATTTAATTTATCAAATTCTTCTTTATTCATGTTTATCACTTCCATATACTTCTTCAATTAAAGGAAATGTACTCCATGCTTTAGGCCAGCCTGCATAAAAAGCAAGTTGGGTTACTACTTCAACAACTTCATCTTTGGTAAGCCCATGCTCTTTTCCAATTGCAAGATGGCTTTTTAATTGAGGATATAACCCTTCTGCAAATAAAGCTGCTATCGTAATTAAACTTCTATCCCGAGCACTTAACTTATCTTCTCTTGACCAAACCTCTCCAAATAATACATCATCATTTAGTTCAGCAAACTTAGGTGCAATATTACCTAAATTATCTCTTCCTGCTGTTTGTTTTTTCATTAATTCTTCACCTTACCTTTCTAAAATTCAAGCCAATTATTTATGTCACTATCTGATACATTGCTTGATAATCTTTTAGCACTTATAAAATTAAGATTATTATAACTATTTTTTAAAACATTAAAACTATTATCAACACTAGAACTACCTGAAGTTGCAAAGACATAGATTTTTTTATTTTCAAGACTATTTTCTTCGATAAAAGTATTAATAATTGTTGGAGCTAAATCCCACCATATAGGAAATCCTATTAAAATAGTATCATAATCAACTAAATTAGAAACTTTATTCTTAATTTCTGGTCTTGATTCCGGATTATTCATTTCAATTGAAGATCTACTTTCCGGATTAGTCCAATCTAAATCCTCATCTGTATATTTAATCGCAGGTTCAATTTCAAATAAATCTGCTCCTTTCGTAGTAGCAATTTTACTTGCTACTCCTCTGGTTACACCACTTGATGAAAAATAACTTACTAAAATTTTACTCATAAAATCATTCCTTTCTTTTTATATTAATTTATTTTAGTACCAATCATGTTTTTCATTTCTATCTAATTCATTTATTTTTTGCATTTCATCATCTGTTAATTCAAAGTTATAAATATCCGTATTTTCTTTAATATGTTCTGGATTAGATGAACCTGGTATTACAACAACCCCTTTTTGTAAATTCCAACGCAAGATAATTTGGGCTGATGATACATTATGATTATTGGCTATTTTAACTATTGTTTCATTATTTAATAACTCACTTGTATACCCTCGTCCTCCAAATGGATACCACCCTTGAACAACAATTCCTAACTTTTGAATAAATGGAATAACATCATTTTCTTGATAATATGGATGAATTTCATTTTGAACAAGTGCTGGTATAATATTTACTTGAGGTAAGAACTCTTTTAATTCTTTAGTATACCAATTAGAAAGTCCTAAAGAATGGATTTTTCCACTTTCTACATATTTTTCCATTTCTTTATATGCCTTAACATCAAAGTTCCCTGGATGGTGTAAAAGCATCATATCAATATAATCTATATCTAACTTCTTTAAGGCAAGTTCAATTGCTTCTTTTGGATTATCAAATTGTGTTGGATAAATTTTTGTGATAACAAATATTTCACTTCTTGGTATTTTTGAATCTCTAATAGCTCGCCCTATTTCTTCTTCATTTCCATACATATAAGCTGTATCAATTAGCCTCACACCTGATTTTAAGGCACTTGTAACTGCATTATAACAAGTATCACCTGTTAAACTATAAGTTCCAAGTCCATTTAATGGCATAACATAACCACTATTAAGTTTGACAGATTTTGTTTCAAAGTTAAAATTTGCTATCTTATTTTCTTTTTCTAACTTCTCAATTATATTATCATTCACTTGGGTTTCCCCCTTTCGTTCTCTATTTAATAAAAAGTAAACTCCAAATCCTATAATTAAAATAAATACAATAACAATTATTATTAATAATATTTTCTTTTTCATTTTCTATTCCACCATAAATTTATTTTAGCACAGAAATTCATTTTTTAAAATAGTATCCATAAAAAATTAATCCAAAATTAAAAGACTAATCAAAGTCTTTTGTTAGTAATTATTCATCAACATAATTATATTGAATAGAGATATCATTATTATTAGTATCATCAGTATAATATTCCATAGTTATTTCTTCTCCATCATCAGGATTTTGAAAAGTACAAGCAAAGTTACCATTTTCAAGTTTCTTACAAACCCCATTTTTAGTTTCTTTAACATTTCCCGAAATAACTTTAACTGATACCATATCTTTAACAATATCAACTATCTTATTATTAGTTAAAGCATTAGCAGTTATTGTTCCTATTCCAAGCATGAATACTACTCCAAATACAAACATAATTTTTTTCATTTTCTTTGTTCTCATTTCTTCCTCCCTTTTAAAATTTTCATAACCAATTAATTGATTTGTCATTTTTTTTATTTGGCATGTATCAATTTTATTCATGATATTTCCTCCTTTAATTTTTTTCTAATCCGATAAAGTTTTATTTTTACACAACTAGATGTTAATTTAAGTTTTTTTGATATTTCTTTAATTTTATAACCATCAACATAATAAAGAGTAAAAATAGTTCTTTCTATTTCACTTAACTCTTCCAATTTTTGTCTTATAAAGATTTTATTAACTATAATATCATTATCAAAAGTTAAGTTATTAGTTACTAATTCTTCTTTTAACTCAAAAGTTACTTTTTTAGTTCTGAGTTTTGCATAAGTAGCATTACGAGTAATAGTTGCAAGATATGCTTTTAAATCTTTACTTATATTATCTTGATTCTTCCATAGGAGATAGAAAACATCTGAAACTATTTCCTCTTTATCTTGATATGGTAAAGAAGTACCAACAATGTTGTTTACTATTTTAAAAACATAATTTGAATATTCATCAATTATTGTTTCTATATTAAAGTTAATATTATTTTTCAAATTGATACCTCCTGTAAGTCGACTCATTATATAGATGTTTAATTTATTTAAATGGTTACAAAAAATTTAAAAATATAATTACACTTTTATATATAATTATATTTCTTCTTTAATAAAATCTGCTTTAATATTTAAAATATCAAATAATGATATTGTAGTTTTATCAATAAATTCTATTTTCTTGGCATATTTATCTATTCTTCTTACTCTTCCAGTATATTCTTTATATTCGCCACCCGCCTTTTTCTTATCTTGAAGAAAATAGATAACATTTATTTCGGGTAATTCTTTTATATGTTCCTCAATCATCTGTAATTTCATATTTAATCTTGATTTCATATCTTCGGATAAAATTATTTTCTCGTTTATTAGTCTTGCAGT
Organism: uncultured Bacilli bacterium; assembly: GCA_947630495.1. Taxonomy (GTDB): domain Bacteria; phylum Bacillota_I; class Bacilli_A; order RF39; family UBA660; genus RUG591. The sequence goes on from CANRHS010000102.1 coordinate 4,827, forward strand.
TTCTTTTATAGAGTCAGAATAACCAGTTAAAGCAGCAAAGGGTGAAAATTGAGCAGCCCTTGCTTCTATAGGGGGTGGCGACAAAACCCCCTTTTTCTATAATTATATAAAAAAATAAGTTTACATAATTTGTGATTCAA
>CANRHS010000103.1 GCA_947630495.1 uncultured Bacilli bacterium
TGGAGACATGGAAAGCTTAAAATATATTCCTATCTTTGCTTCCATTCTAGCAACCATAATATCTTATTTAGTAATTATAAGTATTCTAGGTACTACTTTATTTAATTTATATAAATACCCTTTTATAACTATATTTAAAATGGTTAATTTAATAGGTTTCATAGAAAGAATTGAAATAATATTCTCACTTAATTATTTATTTTGTTTCTACTTTCTATTAGTACTTTCTTATTATACTATTAAAAGTAATTTAAGTTTAGTTATTAAAAAAGATAAGAATCTTAGTATTACTCTTATCTTCTTATGTTTAATAATCTTCTTAATTAGTATGGTTATTCAATGACACTACAAATAAGTCCGTGTTCTTCATAAAATGATTGTTGATCATTTATTGGTTTAATTAAGTTTTCTAATGCAGCATTGTCAATATCAGTAATTGAAAAATCTATTGTTATAACTACTCCATCTTCAACTTCGCTTGAAGCAACCCGACTATCTTCTGATAAAGTTGTAAATATAGGTTCAAACTCACTTTCATCTTTAACATCTGGATTAGTTTCCTCGGGAGTATCTGGAGTCTCTTTATTAGTTTCTCCATTTTGATTAGTTGTTGTATCTGTCTCTGTAGTATCAGTTTCATTTTCATTTGTTCCCTCTTGATTATCAGGATTAGTATCCACATCAGGACTAGGAGTTTCTGATTCTCCCATGGTATCTAAATTATTTCTTTTAATAACAATTGATTTAACTTCATCATTTTCATATCTTGTTCTAGTAAGAAACTCTTTACCATCACAACTTAAAGATTTTATAATTAATTTTTCATTTTTCTCTTCTTCCTCATCTACTTTTGGAACGAATATCCTTAAAGTTGGAGGTAAAGCAATTAAAACAATTAAGAAAAATATTCCTAAACCACATAAAAATTTATTCATAAGCACCTCTTTATCCTTTTATAATAATACCATATTTTTACTAATTTTTAAATAACCTTTTGATATTTTCTTTCTATATAATTTAAAATATCTTCTTTTTTATTTAAAAGTTCTCCTTTTAAAATTTCCGTTTCTAAATCATTATAAATTTCATTTAAGAAAGAATCTGGTTCTTTTCTTAAAACTTTACAAATATCTTTAGCATCAATTGCTATATCACTTTTAGCCTTAATAGCAAGTTTATCATACCTTTCAGTTATTTCTCTTTTGGTTAAACCTTTATTAATACCGGCTAAAGTATTTACATATAAACCATATTTATATAATACTAAATCATCTAAATTATTTAAGTTATAAACTATATTAACTTTTTTGATTAACTCTTTTTCATGTTTGGTAAACTTATAACAACTAGAATCGATCATTGACCAAATACCTATTAAATCTGTATAATCTTTAATTCTATCTAAATTTTCTAAATCAAGTACATTAGCTAAATCTAATTCTTTAATAAGTTCTATTCCATCTTTTGCCTTAATACTTGTAAATATTTTATCAAGTTCGATTTTTTTTCTTTCATAAGAAATATTTTTTAATAATTCTTTATGTTTTTTAATAGATTCTTTTATATCATTAGATAAATTAAATCCTAAGGTAGCAGAAAACCTAATAGCCCTTAGAATTCTTAAGGCATCATCACTAAAACTCTTATCACTTTTATTGATAGTTTTAATAAGTTTCTTCTTTAAATCTTCTTCTCCATTTAAAGGATCAATTATCTTTCCATCTTTATCCATACAAATAGCATTTATAGTAAAATCACGACGTTTTAAATCCGTTGTTAAATCTGTAACATACCTAATACTAGAAGGATGACGATTATCGAGATAACATAATTCTTCTCTAAAGGTTGTAACTTCAAAAATAATATTTTTATAATCTACTCTAACGGAACCATAGTTATCTTTATCATTTAATTTTTCAAATTTAACATCTTGAAAAATATTTTTTAATTCTTTTGGGGTTGCACTAGTTGTTATATCAATATCCTTTGATTCTATTCCCATTAAATAATCCCGAACAAAGCCACCAACTATATAAGCCTTATAACCTTCTTCTTCAATTATCTTAATAAATTCTAAAGCTATATCCTTCATATCTAATCCTTTCTAAAGAGTTATTCAAAAAAACTAAAAAGTTTTTCACTTTTTAGTTAACAGTTTGTTTTAATTGAGTTCCTGCTTTGAAAGTTACAGCATTACGTGCAGGAATATTAACTGTTTCTCCTGTTTGTGGGTTACGTCCTGTACGAGCATCTCTTCTAGAAACACCGAAAGTTCCAAAACCGATTAATGTAATCTTGTCACCTTTCTTTAATGCTCCTGTAATTGCTTCGAAAGTAGCATCGATTGCCTTTAAAGCATCAGCTTTAGTTAATCCTGTACTTGCAGCAACTTCTTCAACTAATTCAACTTTTTTCATTATGTCTTTCCTCCTTTTATTATTGAATTATTTAAGCAATATTATGCTTACATATACAACTTACCATATTTTTTTGGTTAAATCAATACTTTTTACTATTTTTTACTAATTATTTACTAGTTTTGACGTTCTTTTGACTACTTTTACCACTTTTTTTAGTTGTATTTTTCTTAGTAGTAGTAGTTTTTTTAGTAGTCTTACTCTTTGAAGTATTTTTATAATTATTTCTTTGACTAGTTTTCTTAGTTGTCTTTTTCTTAGGTTTCTCTTCTTTTTTATCAAGTATAACATCTTCGATTGCTAAATCATCACTTCTATATTTATTAACATCAATATTCATATTTTTTATTTCTACTGTTTCCCCAGCAGGTTCTTTTAATAAATAGAAAATAATTGTAATGATAATTAGCATTAGTAAAGAAACAATTATATTACTTAATAAATTATTAATAACAATCATTATATCACTATAATTTTGATAATTAATTAATTGATAGATAATAACATTTAAGAATAAAGCAGCAAGTAATCCAAGAGCTATTCCATATAATTCTTTACCATATTGTTTAAAAGAATCATATATATAAATAAGTGTACAATTAGATGTAATAAATGAAATTAAAGATGCAATTAAATTAACTTCATTAACTTTAAAAACTGCATTTACATGAGTTGCCATATCTGGTATTTCGGTTTGAGTACCTAACTTTACAGCAAGATAATAACTTATAGTAATAAATATTTGAATTAAAGCGGCTATAATAACTGCTCTATAAGCAGATTTCTTACCACCTAAATTTATTATTAAAAGTGTACATAAAAATGTAAATGGGTAAACAAATACCGATACTGCCACTGTTAAATCTAATAAACTAGTTAATTTTAAACATAGTAAATTAGAAACTACCAATAAAACTGCCATCAAGCTAGTAAAAAATGATTGTTTAAATTCTCTACTCATCTTATATCCTCCTTTATTATATATCTATTATATAATATCAATTTTGTAAAGTAAAGTAAATTTTGAAAATTTTTATTGCAATATTAATTTTATTTTGATAAAATTATAAATGATAAGGAGTGGTTAAGCAGTGGATGCAGTAATTTTTATTATTTTATTAGTAGTGGTAATTTGTTTTTTTAGAAGTCTTTATAATACAGTATACTTTGTTGCAATAGTTGATATAGGATTAAGAATACTATCTTTTATAAGAGATCATACTTTTATAGAAGTAAAAGCCTTCTTAGCAAAGTATTTTCCATCTAATATTCCAGATATTATAGATAACTATGCTAAAGGTGATTTATACTTAATCTTAGTTTGGATATATGTTATAGTAATGTCTATCTTCTTATATTATACAGTTAGATACTTTATAAAGAAAAGAAAATATTAATAACCTTAGGGTTATTTTTTTATACAAAAAAGAAGAAACTTAATTCTTCTTGTATCTTTATTGTAATTCGTATTATCAGTTCAAACCGATAATACACTTTATCAGTTCAATAATGTTATCGGTTCATATAAGAAAAAGCCTTACAAATAAAGACTTTTTCTTTATTTAATACCGGATTAACACTTTTTAGCATGGCTTATAACTCGTTATCTTATATTAGAATTCCTTTCTCTTTCAAACTTTATGATATCTGACGTTCGCGGGCTTAATTTAAAAAAAATTAAAAACGAGAAGTTGTTTTGGCATGCCAAAATTTTCTCGTTTTTACAATGCATTTTTATCACATCGAGTTTTTAGTATCACAATTGCACTTTTTAGTACATTATTGGACGTACTTCTTTGGGTCTCAAACCCTTGATATCATTGAGTTTACTCAAAACTGTCCGTAGGTAAGCTTTTTAGCTAATACAAATCTTTCTTGTTTCATATTAATCACAACCTATCTATATTAAAAAATTTCCTCCCATTCTTAGGCGACAGCCTAAGAATGGGAGTCCTAATTTCTTTCTTCGAAAGAAATTAGGTTAGCAATATTTTATTTATTTATCATTTCTATTCTTATCTCTGTATCAAGTTTGAGTGTCCCTCTCGGACTTCGCCCTCGTGGGGACTCAGCTTGTCAAAGTGAATTATCAGTTCAAACCGATAATACACCTTATCAGTTCAATAATGTTATCGGTTCATATAAGAAAAAAGCCTTATAAATAAAGGTTTTTTCTTT
>CANRHS010000104.1 GCA_947630495.1 uncultured Bacilli bacterium
ACTCGATTTTTTCATTGTATTTAGGTTTCTAATATATATCAACATTTTGCGAGTTGCATTTACTTGTCTACTTCACCCCTAAATTAAAAAACTTTTTATATTATTTCTAATCAAAAAGTTTATCAATATTTTCTTTAGGTATCAACATTTTTATTCCCTTTTGAAGTTTAATTTCATAATCATTCTTATTATCTTCAAATTCTTCACCATCAACACACCAAGCTTTATCTTTATCTTTAAAAATTATTTCCATATTCGAACATTTATAAAGTTCTATCCCTGATACATAAGATATATCACTTGTTTTTAAAGTATAAATTGCTTTTAAGATATCAATTTTCTTTTTTAAACTACAAAGCATAACTTCAAATTTATAATCATTTAATTTAATATTATTATAAAAATTATCAATACCGGCTATTCTATTAGCATTAGAAATTAAAATAAATGTATATTTTCCTTTATGTTTAACACCATCAATAGAAAATGTTATCTCATGCATTGGTATTCTTGTGAATGCTCTTTTTAGAATTTCTATCATATAAGCCATATACCCAATTTTTTTCTTTAACTCCTGAGGCGTTTTATAAGGAATATCCATGAATTTGCCGTATGACGCAACATAAGTAAATGCATGGTTATTTATTAACCCAATATCTACTTCCTTAACTTCTCCTTCAAGGATTAACTTTAAATTATTAATTAAATTATTACCAAGTCCATACATATGTCCTATATCATTAGTTGTTCCAACAGGTAAATGAGCAAGAACTAACATTTTTTCTCGTTTCATATTTCCATTCATAACCTCACTAAATGTCCCATCTCCTCCAACCGAAATAACTAAATCAATATCATTATCTAACTTACTTATTATTTCTTCTGCATGATGTCTATATAATGTAAAGATGATTCTCGCATCATAACCATATTCATATAATATTTTTTGAAATTCTACAACTCTATTTTCATTTAATCCTTTACCACTATTAGGATTAATAATAACCGTACATTTCTTCATAATCTCTCCTTAAAACTTATTTTCTATATCATTTGGTACTTTATCATTCTTAATAGCTTTAATTATCTTTTCTTTTTTTTCACTGCTTATTTCTTTTCCTGTTAAAACTGATAACTCATCTATTACTTCATTAAGTACCTTTTCATCTTTAAAATTATTACTCTTTAATTTATTTGCCAGATTAACTATCGTATCTTTATTTATACTAGTTTTCTTTTCTACTCTTTTAAATAAATTATCGTTCATAAAACCTCCCATATTATTATATGAGAGATTTTTACTTCCTATCTAATTTTTCTAGTTTTTTATTTATCTCTGCATGTCTTTTAGCAAAAATCTCGTTTTGTTTTAAAAACTTTTCTCTATCTACTTCATTATTTTGAAATCTTTGATCAAACTTTTTAACAGATTTTAATAATCCTTCTTTTTCTTTCATTAAATAATCTCTATCTTGATTAAAAAAATCATTCTTAATTATCATAATCTCTCCTATTTTTAAATTTTAAAATAATTGGGGTTCCTTCAAGTTCTATGTTTTCTCTTAATTTATTTTCTAAATATCTATAATATGAAAAATGAACTAAGTTTTTATTATTAACATAGAATGTAAATTTAGGTGGTCTTATATCATCTTCTACTACATAATAGATTTTTAATCTTTTACCTTTATATGATGGAGGTAATTTTAAATTATACGCATCATTTATAACTTCATTTAAAACACTTGTTTGGATTCTTCTGTTGATATTTTCATAGACTTTTAATACTTCAGGCATGATTAAATGAATTCTTTTTTTATATAATGCACTTACAAATACTATATTGACATAAGGAATAAATTGGAATTCACTTCTAATTAGTTTAATAAAATCATTTTTTTCTTTCTCAGAGCCATTATCAAACTTATTAACAACAATGATTAAACCTTTTCCTTTTTCAAGAGCAATTCCTGCTATATGTTTATCATGTTCTTTAATGCCATCTAAGTAATCTATTACAAGTAAACAAATATCACTTCTATCAATCGCTTTTAAACTTCGAAGCAAACTATATTTTTCAATATTTTCATAGATTTTTCCACGTTTTCGCATCCCAGCGGTATCTATTATTACAAATTCACTTTCGTTATATCGAAATACTGTATCAACAGCATCTCTTGTAGTTCCAGCAACATCTGATACAATTAATTTATCACTTCCAAGAATACTATTTACTAAACTACTTTTTCCAACATTAGGACGTCCTATTAAAGAAATTTTTATTCTATTATCATCATCTTCTTTTTCATATTTTGGAAAATCTTTCACAATCATATCCAATAGTTCTGTAATTCCAACACTATGTTCTGCACTTATTTCAATATATTCACTAAATCCTAATTCATAATAATCAAACTTATGAACTAAACTTTCTTTATTATCTATTTTATTAAAAGCAACGATTACCCTTTTACCACTTTTATGTAAGATATTAGCAAGATATTTATCATTTTCACTTATAGCTTCTTTTGAATCAACGATAAAGACTATTACATCGGCTTCAGTAATTGCTATATTAACTTGGATTTCAATTAAATCATTAAAATCACCATCACTTTTATCAATACCACCTGTATCTATTAAATTAAATTTATAATCAAGATAATCTACTTCTCTATATATTCTATCACGAGTAACTCCCGGAGTATCTTCAATTATGGATATTTTTTCTCTTGCTAGTTTATTAAATAAAGTACTTTTACCAACATTAGGTTTACCAACTAAAGCAACTGTTTTTAGTTTCATAGAGACCATCTCCATTTCCAACAAGATTATAACATTTTTTCAAAAAAAAATCTAGATTTAATTTATTAAATTAAGCATTTTTGACAATTATTAGTTTATTTGGTACAATTTACGTGGTGAATTTGTATGTGTAATAATATTTTGATTTTACGAATATTTTATTTATTTAAAACAACTTTAAATATTATTAGATTTGTTATTCCTTTAGGATTAATTATTATGATAACTTTAGATTTATATAAAAACTTAATAATTAATAAAGAAGATAATGAATATGTTATTGTTAAAAAAATAGGTACTAAAGTATTTGCTGCCATTTTAATATTTTGTATTCCAACTCTTATTAATTTAATTTTTAATCTTTTTAGTAAAATGAATATCGGAAGTAATACCGATGCATCTTTTCTTAATTGTTATCAAAAAGTAAACTTAAATTTAATAAAACAATTAGAGAATGAACAAGAATTAAAGTTATCTGAAGTAGAAGAAGAGGAACGAAAGAAGGCTTTAGTTACTCTTCAAGAAAATGAAGCTAAAATTAAGGCTCTTCAAGAAGAAAATACTAAACGAAATCAAAGTACTTCTAGTAATACTAGTACCTATACTAATAATACAACTGATATGAATAAGCAAAATAAAGTATATATTAAAAATGGAACATTTTATGCTCCTAGTTATAAAGCAAGTAATCCTAATACTTACTCTGGCAAAGATTGTCCAAGTGGAAATCCTCTAAATAAAGGATATAATAATAAATATGGTTATAATAATTACTTTTGGAATTTACTTCAAAACTTTAAAACTGCAATTCAAAAGGCTGGTTATAATATAAGTTATTCTAGTCAAGGTTGCAGAAGTTATCAACTCCAAGTAAGTTACTATAAAACAATGGAAAAAGGAAGGGCTGCTCATCCTGGAAGATCTAATCATGAATGGGGAATTGCCAGTGACGTAACTTTCTATAAAAATGCATCTGTCAAATGTGGAAGCAATAGAACTTATAAAAATTGTCCTGGTATGAAATGGGCTCATGAACATGCTAAAGAATATGGATTAACTTTTCCACTTATAAATGCATCATACAAAGAAGATTGGCACTTAGATCCTTTAAAATTAAAGAAATATTAGGAGGAATATGAAAAAATATTTAAATGAAAATAAAAAAACTATTATAATTATTTCAATATTTATTATTTTCTTAATTATCTTAACAATTATTGTTAATAATTTAAAACCATCTAATAAAGTCTTAATTTCTTCATATGTATCAAGATGAACAAATGTAATTTTTGAATAAATTCAAAAATCACTCGAAAGCCTCACGACTTTCTTTTTCTACTTCACAGGATACTATGTATCCTCCATAGACCAGAATCCGATGGTCGCCACCGTTTTATTTTTTTAGTAATTTGTAATTTATTCTAAATTAAACTTAATTCACTATTTAACCTTTCTAAATATAATTTCATTTCCTTATCAAAATCTTTAAAATACAATTCCATTCCTTTATCTAATATATTAATACTTGCATTTATATCTCTATCATTCAAACTATGACATTTAGGACATTCCCAATTTCTCACACTTAAGTCTTTTACCTTTTCATTCTTTTTCCCACAACTAGAACAGATTTGACTACTTGCATAGTAAGTATCTACTTGATATACTTTCTTTCCAAGTCTTGCGGCTTTATATTTAAATTTATTTATTATGTCACTAAAGTTTGAATTAGATAT
>CANRHS010000105.1 GCA_947630495.1 uncultured Bacilli bacterium
GAAGCTCTTCCTCAGGTAGCGAAAATATTAAGAGTTTTTTTAGGAGAGATGGATAAATGATTACTTTATTTTTAGGAATTTTACTTATTTATAATTTAGTAAAAAATTATCATGCTCTGCATATTTTTCAACAAAATTTATATAATACAAATAATCGATATTTAAAATGGATTAAAAAAAGGAAAAAAGAAGTATTTTTAAGTTTAGATATTTTAATAATAATACTTTTAATATTTAGTTATAAATTTAAAATTTTAATATATATTAGTGGACTTTTTTATCTTTTTAATTGTTTATATTTAATTAATTATTATAAGAATATGAAAGTTAAAAAACCATTTATTATAACTAAACGAATTATAAGATTAAATATAACTTATTATTTATTATTTTTAATACCGATTATTATTTATTTTATTAAGCCATATAATTATTTATTATTAATATTAAGTATATTTACTTATTTTAATTATTTTATTATTTATTTAGTTAATATAATAAATAAGCCCATAGAAAAATTAGTATATAAATATTATGAGAGACTTGCTAAAAAGAAATTACATAGTATGCCTAATTTAAAAGTTATTGGAATAACTGGTAGTTATGGAAAAACAAGTAGTAAAAATATCTTAAGTCATGTTTTATCTTCAAAGTATATAGTAAGACCAACTCCTAGAAATTTAAATACACCATATGGTTTAATGATAACAATTAATTCTTATTTAGATAAATTTGATGAAGTATTAATAGCTGAGATGGGTGCTTATGTAAACTTGGAAATTAAAGAGATGTGTGATTTTGTTAAACCGAAATATGCTATCTTAACTGTAATTGGAGAAGCCCATTTAGAAACATTTAAAACGAGAGAGAATATTTGTAAAACAAAGTTTGAACTTGTTGAATCTTTACCAAGTGATGGAGTATGTGTTTTAAATAAAGATGATCCTTATCAAGTAGAATATGTTAAAAATAGTTTAAAGAATAAAGATGTTAAAATAATCTGGATTGGTATTAATAATAAAGATGCCGACTTTAATGCTATTAATATTAAATCTGATAAAAAGGGTATGAGTTTTGATGTTTCCTATCAAGATAATTTATATCATGTAGAAACCAAGTTATTAGGATTTCATAATGTTTCAAATATCTTAGCAAGTATTGCCTTAGGTGTTGAACTTAAAGTTCCAATTATGGATATGATTAAAAAGATTAAATCTTTAATGCCAATTGAACATAGGTTAGAAATAAAGAAAATTAATAATATAACCATGATAGATGATGCTTATAATTCTAATCCAACGGGAGCTAAGAATGCTTTAAAAGTTTTAGAAATGATGGATGGAATTAAAGTAATTGTAACTCCTGGAATGGTTGAATTAGGAGCAGAAGAAGAATCATTAAATTATGAATTCGGAAAGAATATCGCATCCGTTTGTGATTATGCAATTTTAATCGGAGAAAAAAGATGTGAAAATATTAAAAGAGGAATACTAGAAAGTGGATTTAAAGAAAATCATATCATCATTTTAAATAGGGTAGTTGATGCTTTCAATAAATTAGAAGAATTGAAGAGAAAGAACTCTAAAGAAGAAGTATTTGCTCTATTTGAAAATGATTTACCTGATATTTATAGTGAAGGAGGAAGTAAAAATGAAAATTAGGTTAGGTGTTATCTTTGGAGGAAGGAGTGTTGAACACGAGGTTAGTATTATCACGGCTATTCAAGCTATCAATAAAATTGATTTAGCAAAATACGAAGTAATTCCAATTTATATAGATAAAGAAGGTAGATGGTATACCGGAAGAATGCTTCTTGATATCGAGATTTATAGTGACATGGACTTACTTCGAAGATATGCTAAGGAAGTTGTTTTATATAATCGGGATGGAAGATTTATTTTACAAAATAAGAAAGGTATTTTAAGACGAGTAGTAACAGAAATTGATATGGCTTTTCCAATTATGCATGGAACAAATGGAGAAGATGGAACTTTACAAGGATATTTAGATACAATTGGTATCCCATATGCTGAGTCCGGAGTATATGCCAGTGTTGTTGGTCAAGATAAAATTTATATGAAACAAATATTTAAAGAAAGTGGTGTAAATGTTGTTAAATATAAATGGTTCTTTGATACCGATTATACTAATGATCAAGATAAAGTTATCAAAGAAATTGAAAAGTTAGATTATCCTGTAATTGTTAAACCAGCAACGCTTGGTTCATCAGTTGGAATTTCAGTTTGTCATAATGAAATAGAACTTCGAGATGGAATTCTTGATGCTATTAAATATGATAATAAAGTTTTAGTTGAAGAAGTAGTTGAAAACTTAAAAGAAGTTAATATAAGTGTTCTAGGTAACTATGAGCATCAAGAATTAAGTGTTATTGAAGAAGTTGCATCATCTCATGAAATCTTAACTTATGAAGATAAGTATATAGGTGATGGAAAACTTAAAGGAAAAGGTAAAATTTCAAGTAAAGGAATGGCAAGTGCTTCAAGAATAATCCCTGCTGAAATAGATGATAGTATAGCTAAAGATATAAGAGAGATGGCTATTAAAGCCTTTAGAGCCTTAAATTCAAGTGGAGTTGTTAGAATTGATTTTCTAATTGATACTAAAGAATCAAAAGCCTATGTCAATGAAATTAATAGTATTCCTGGTTCTTTATCTTTCTATCTATGGGAAAAAACGGCTAAGCCTTATCCTGAATTATTAGATGAAGTAATTAGTTTAGGAATAGTAAATTATAAAAATAAAAAAGCCAAGACTAATACGTTCTCTTCTAATATCTTAGAAGGTTTCAATGGAACTAAAGGACTAAAAGGTATAAAAGGAATAAAAAAATGAAAAAAGTAATTTTAACCATTTTAGATGGATATGGATTAAGTAATGAAACACGTGGCAATGCGACTAAACTTGCTAATACTAAAACCCTAAATCATATATTTAGGGATTTTCCTCATACAACAATCTCTGCTAGTGGACTTGCAGTAGGCCTTCCAGAAGGCCAAATGGGTAACAGTGAAGTAGGACATATGAATATTGGAGCTGGAAGAATAATTTATCAAGATTTAACTAAAATAAATAAAGATATAACTGATAAATCATTCTTTAAAAAGAATGAATTAATTAAAACTTTAGAATATGCTAAAGAAAATAATAAACCAATTCATCTTCTAGGTTTATTATCAGATGGAGGAGTTCATAGTCATATTAACCATCTCTTTGCCATTTTAGATTTTCTTTATCAGGAAGAATTCTCTAATGTGTACGTTCATCCCATCTTAGATGGGAGAGACACTAGTCCCACAAGTGGTATTAACTATTTAAAACAATTAGATAATAAATTAAAAGAATTAAATTTTCCAAGGATTGGAACGGTAATTGGAAGATTTTATGCAATGGACAGAGATAACAGAACCGAAAGAATAGATGAAGCCTTTAATTTATTAACAAAAGGTAAAGGTTTAAAAACAGATAATCTATTTAATACCATAAATGATTATTATAATAACAATATAACAGATGAATTCATGACTCCAATTCTTTATAATATCAATAGTTTAATTAACAAGAAAGATGCCGTTATCTTTTATAACTTTAGACCAGATAGAGCTAGAGAAATAACTAGAAAATTCATAGAAAGTAATCTAAATCTTTATTATACCTGTATGACTGAGTATGATAAAACAATTAAAAATGTTCATATTATTTATCCACCAGAAGAGATTAAAAATACAATTGGAGAAGTAGTAAGTAATAATAATTTAAAACAATTAAGAATTGCAGAAACCGAAAAATATGCTCATGTAACTTTCTTCTTAAATGGAGGAAGAGAACTTGAGTTTAAAAATGAAGATAGAATTCTTGTTCCATCTCCCAAAGATGTTCCAACTTATGATTTAAAACCTGAAATGTCTGCAAGGATTGTTTGTCAAAAAGTATTAGAAGCCTTAGATAAAAATTACTATGATTTAATCGTTTTAAACTTTGCTAATCCTGATATGGTAGGTCATACAGGTAACTTAGATGCTGTTATCAAGGCTTTAGAAGTATTAGACCAATGTATGGAAAAAATACTTAATAAAGTCTTAGAAAAAGACTATGCTATGATAGTAACGGCTGACCATGGTAATTGTGAATGTATGATAAACAAAGATGGTTCAATTAATACTGCTCATACAACCAACTTAGTCCCTTTATCTTTAATAAATTATAAAGATTATCCACTAAAAAGTGGAAAACTTTCTAATATTAGTCCAACTATTTTAGATATCTTAGATATTGAAAAACCAAAAGAGATGGAAGAAGAAAGTTTAATTATAAAAAAAGTTGATTTCAGAACTAAATTCTAGTTTATAATCCTTATGTAGCAAGGAGAAAGTAAGTTCTAGTTTACTTTTGAG
>CANRHS010000106.1 GCA_947630495.1 uncultured Bacilli bacterium
TAATTTTTTCATTTACTTTATCTGGAATTTTTTCATCAGAAAGCTCAATAATATTTAAATTGCAGTATTTTGAAAGCCTTTTTGAATATTCATTTATCGCATCCTTTAAATAAATCTCTTTTATTTTTCCTATACAAATAATCTTAATCATATTAAAACACTCATATCCTCCTCTTGTCTTGCAGCAACAACTAAAACTTTATTATCGATTAAATTTCTAACTGTATTTAAAGCAATTTCTTCCGTATTGTTATGTTCACTTAAATGGATTAAAACTATTTCCTTCGTGTTATCTCCAATTAACTCCTTTAAGTAAGTCCCAGCCATTTCATTAGATAAGTGACCTTCATCACCAACTATTCTTTGCTTAGTCATATATGGATAAGTTCCATTCATGAGCATTTCAACATCATGATTACTTTCCATGACATACATATCTTTATTATGCATATAACTTAAATTTTTTCTACTTAAATAACCCGTATCAGTTATATAAACAAGTGACTTCGAATCTTCAAAGATAAAACCAACCGGACTAGGGGCATCATGGGAAGTGTGAATAAACTTAATATGCAAGTCATCTATTTCTAAATCATCTGAAGTAACAGGCATAATATAATCCATGTCAACAATTTCTCTAACTGCTTTAACCATTCCTTTTGGAACATAGACAAACTTTTTTGTCTTTTTAGTTAAAACTGCGAGGCCTCCTATATGATCCTTATGATTATGAGTAAGAAGAATAAAATCGATATCATCTGGAGTTAAATCATATTTTTCAAGAATTTTTTTCGTTCTTGTATACGATAAACCAACATCAATTAATATTTTTTTAGAATCCGTTATTAAGAGAGTGGAATTACCTTTTGAACCACTCCCTAAAAATATTGCCTGCATTAGTAGAATAGCAATGGGTTATAACTTTGACCGCCTTTATAAGGTTTGCCATCCCAAATTTCAAAGTGTAAATGCGCACCTTGTGAAGCACCAGAGTTACCCACATCTCCTATTGTTTGACCCATGACAACACTATCTCCAACCTTAACATAACGTGATAAAGAAGCCATATGTAGATATCTTGTATAATAACCATTTTCATGTTTTATTTCAACGTAATTACCTAAACTTGCATCATATTTTATTTCCGTTACAACCCCTGGTTTAGCCGCATAAATTGGAGAACCATAACCGCCGGATGGATATAAGTCAACACCATTATGCATTCGACCCCAACGCCAACCCCAAGGACTAGTTACACGATATGGAATATTACAAGGCCATCCCCAATTACCTGCTGAAACAATAACTGGTTTCTTTCCACCTTTGACAATTACTTCATTAGTAACTGGTCTAATTACTTCTGTATTAGTGAACACCATTTGAGAAATTTCACCATTTATTGACTTAATCTTTTGAGTAACTCTTGTAACACCATTACTTCCCTTGGTTTGAACTTTTTGATAACCAACCATTTGGCTATTATCATAGATATATTCAGTTTTATAAGCAATCGTTTGGTCTTCAACTTTATGAATTTCTTCAACTGTTGAGAAAACTGGATCTAAAACACCAACCGTTAACTTTTGACCTGTATAAAGAAGAGCATTTGCTGAACCTAAAGAAGAATTAGCAATTAAAAGTTCGTTTACATTCATCTTATTGGCTTCAGCAACACTTTCCAAAGTATCTCCATCCTTAACAACATAAGTAGACATATCTCCATTATCACCAAATAACAAATATTCCGTTAAATCTTCTTCTGTTGTATAAATTTTTTCATTAACTGGAATATAAGCATCTTTAAACGTTGTATAGGCATCTATATATAAATTTTCAATTATCTCTCCTGTATCAACAATCGGACTTTGAGTATCATTATCATAATTGTTATATTCTTCTTCGGTTACAAATGAAAGTAACACTTTCTTAGCAGCACCATAATAAATATTAGTATCTAAAACATTAAGTTTAACAATCTTTGATTTTTCTTTATCAGTCTCTGTTACATCAGTATCATTTATATACTCTTCAGCATTTGTTTTATCAATTGTTACAACATATCCTTTTATTGTAAAAGGAGTCTTTCTATTTATAACATTATAAATATCAGCAATTGACATAACATTTTCATCATAAGTTACATCTTTAACAACATTTATATCATTAGGAACATAAACATTATCAACATGATACTTATCTTTAATATCTTGTTGTTTTTCATTAATATAAGCATATAATTCTGTCTCCGAATTAATAAGACCAATTGACTCACCTTTTAAATAAACACGATACGCTTCAACTGGTGTTTTTGACTTTGATAAAACATCTGGATTAAACATTGTTAAAACTAAAGAAATTACGAAAGCAATTAAAATTCCAACAATTGGATATTTATTATTATTCACTACTTACTTCACTCCCTTCACTTGTAAAATCTAAGAACGTACTAGTATTTCTTTTAAAGACTAAGTTAATATCTTTAGTATTACCACTACGATTCTTTTTAACTAATAATTCACTCAAACTTGTATTATCACTAGTTCGAGCTTCTTTATGATAATAATCATCACGATATAAGAAGGCAACGATGTCGGCATCTTGTTCAATTGAACCAGAATCCCTTAAGTCACTCATAATAGGTCTTTTATCTTCTCTTCCTTCAACAAGACGAGATAACTGAGACAATACAATAATTGGTATATTAAGTTCTAAGGCCAACATTTTTAAAGACCTTGATATCTCAGATACTTCAAGTTGTCTATTACCACCATAGTTTTTATTACTATAAACAAGTTGTAAATGGTCGATTACTATTAAATCTAAGCCAACATCACTAGATTTTAATCTTCGACACTTAGACCTAATCTCTTCAATTGTAATTCCTGGCGTATCATCCATGAAGATATTCGTATTTTCAAGTTGACTTAAGGCTTCATTAAATCTAACATAATCATTATTATCAAATTTACCATTTAAAAATTTATATAATTCTATTTGCCCTAAAGATGCAAGCATTCGGTTAGCAAGTTGTTCAGCCGACATTTCTAAGTTAAAAATAGCCACCGACTTTTTTAAACTAACAGCCGCATGGGTTGCTATATTAAGAGCAAAAGCCGTTTTTCCCATTGAAGGACGAGCCGCAATAATAACCAACTGTGTTTCTCTAAGTCCCGATGTTAATTTATCAAAATCTTGAAATCCCGTTGCAAGTCCACTAATCTCACCATGAGACTTTGATAACTCTTCTAAATTTTTCTGCACATTATAAACAACATTTTTAATTGTCTTGAACTCAGTTGACCTTTTATCTTTAACAACTCCAAGTATTTTTCTCTCGGCTTCATCTAAAGTTTCAGCAACTTCCTTCTCTGTATTATACCCAAGTTGATTTACTTCATTAGAAACATCAATTAATCTTCTTCTTAAAGAGTCATCAACAACAATTTTTAAATAATACTCAATATTCGCAGCCGTTGCCTCCGCATTCATAACTTCCGTTAAATAAATAACTCCCCCAATACTTTCTAATAAATTTTTATTCTTAAGTTCATTACTAACAGTTGTCATATCAATGGGAACATTATTTTCATATAAACTCTTTAAAGCTAAAAATATATTTCGATTATTATCATAATAAAAGGCACTCTCATCTATTGTTTCAAATACTTTATCTAAAGCACTTTTAGATAAAAACATAGCACTTAAAACCGCTTGCTCAGCTTCTTTACTATTTGGAACACTCCTTAACATATGTTACCTACCCTTCTGTATGTACTTTTAATTTCCCTTTTATATCCTTATATAAAGTTATATTAACAAAATGAGTACCTAAACTATTAATAGTTGTATTCTCAATTTGTCTTTTATCTATATTAAATCCTAATTTATTTAATTCTTCTTTAATTTGTTTACTACTAATACTTCCAAACATTCTAGAGTCTTTAGAAGTTTTAACTTTAAAATTCAAAGTAATATTTTCTAACTTTTCTTTTAATTTTAAAGCATTCTCTCTGTTTTCTAAATCTGTTTCTTTATCTTTTTTCTTTTCTTCATTTAATTTATTTAAACTACCTTCTGTTTTCTTTAAAGCATATCCTTTTTTTATTAAAAAATTAATTGCATAACCATCACTTACATCTTTAATATCACCCTTCTTGCCTTGCCCTTTTAAATCTTTAATAAATATTACTTGCATAAAACCTCCTTTATAACTATAGATATTATACCATTAAAATAGTAGACTTGTAAATCAATCAACAAAGAATTTATAAATTAATTTTAACATATAAAAAAGAAATGTCTTATTTTGGCTCTACAATTTCTAGTGGGGTGCCCAATTGGCTTCAAATCCATATAAAATAAGGGAAAAATTAAGATTT
>CANRHS010000107.1 GCA_947630495.1 uncultured Bacilli bacterium
TCCTTTAATCTAATATCCCAAGCAAAAATAGGACCTGGGAGTGGACTTAAGGCCGATCCATATTGGCTATATGGGGCATAGTTTCATGTGGGGCTTTAATAGTCCCACGTGAAACCGACTTATATGTTACATACGAAGAAAGGAAATAGTATGAGAAGTATTAAAATAAAAGGGAATGGAACGTTTTATATATGGAGATGACCAAAAAAGATGGTCGATGCCATCTTTTTTGATTTTATTTATTATCTTTAATCATTTGGAAGTAAGAGATAATTGCAAGTATTTGGAAGAGAATAGTCATTATTATTAAAGATAGAATATAGATACTATTAATTATTGTTAATTTATTTAGATAAAGAAGACCTAGAAGAGCAAAGAGAAAGATTGTTTTAACTTTACCAAGAATTGTTGAAGAAGGATTCATGTCTTTGAAGAAAGCATAGATGTTGATAATGGCAATTACTAATTCTAAAGCAATATTTACAAATATTAAACTATAATTACTTAAGTTAAGTTCACTTCTTATAATAATAGGAATTAATAAACTTAAAGCAAATACTTTATCAACAACGGCATCTAAATATTTACCTAAGGTTGATACGGCATTATATTTTCTGGCAAAGTAACCATCGAAGGTGTCGGTTAAAGCAAATATTATAACCATGATAACAGCAGGAAGTAGTTTATTTAAGATTATAAGAGGTATTAAGACAAAGGGAGATAATAATCTTGATGCTGTTAAGATATTTGCTATTTGTTTTTTATAATTACCTGTTTTTAGGTCTTTTTTTATTTGTTTAAAATCATTTATAATTTTTTCTTTCATACTTAAACTCCTAATAATAATTATATATCAAATTTTAAAAAAAGCAAGAATTAATTGCCAAGAAGGAGACGAACGGTGGAACCTGCTGCAAGATAAGTTCCTGGGGTTGGACTTTGTTCAATGACTTTATTACCACTTCCTGAATATTCAACATTATAGTAGAATAAGTCTTTAGCTGCTTCTTTCTTAGTTTTACCAATTGTATTTGGAAGAGTATAATAAATTTCATCATCCCAGTATCTGACTTTTTCAATGGCTCCAGTTTGACGTTTGATGTCTCTTGCGTCTATGATATCGAGTAAAATTCGTCTTGCAACGGGAGCCGTTGTATAACTTGATAAAAGAGCTGTATTCTTAGGGTTATCTATTGCAACATATAAAATAGCATTTGGGTCATTACTTGGAACAACAGCCATGAAACTCATGATATAGTTGTTATCCATGTAAACTCCATCCTTTACTTTCTGAGCGGTTCCGGTTTTACCACCAACGCGGTACCCGTCAATATAGGCATATCTTCCTCCACCTCGTGCAACAACACTTTCAAGAGCATACTTCATCGTTTCACTTGTTTCTTTACTAATTGTTTTTCGAACTAATTTTGTTTCATTATTTAAAATTACATTGTTAGTAGTTGGTTCATTGATGCTTTTAACAACATATGGTTTATAAAGATTACCACCATTGACAACACTACTAACAGCAACTACTTGTTGAATAGGAGTAACACTTATTCCTTGACCAAAGGCGGAGGTTACTAATTCTAGTTCATGGACTTTATCAAGAGGAAACATAATACCAGTTGCTTCTCCATTTAAATCAATACCCGTTTTTTCACCAAATCCAAATAAATCAAAGTAGGAGAATAATCTTTCTTTTCCTAAAAGTTGTCCAAGTTTAACAAATCCTGGGTTACAAGAATTTTCTAAAACTTGAAGGAAGGTTTGGTCTCCATGACCTCCTGCTTTCCAACAACCAATTCGGCTTCCTTCAATATGAACACTTCCAGAGTCATAGAAATGATCATTATAAATATCAATTACTTTTTCTTCGACGGCACTACTCATTGTGATAATTTTGAATGTCGAACCAGGTTCATAAGTCATCCAGATAGGTAGGTTTCTATTTAAAGTTTCTTTAGTATATATCTTATAATTATTTGGATTAAAAGTAGGGCGACTTGACATAGCAAGAATTTCTCCGGTGTTAGGATCAATTACAACGGCTAAAGAATCATCAGGTTTTAAAGTACTTTCAACATTGTTTAATTCACGTTCAATTGCAAGTTGAATATTAATATCAATTGTTAAAGTAATATTCATACCACTTGCAGGTTCTAAATACATTTCTGATAAATTAATTTTATTACCTTTCGCATCACTGAAGTATTTAATGGCCCCATTTTCTCCTTGTAAATAATCATCATACATAAGTTCAATGCCACCTAAACCTTGATTATCAATTCCAACATAACCAAGAACATGTGATAAAGTTTCACCATAGGGATAATACCTTTTACTTTCTTTAACTAAATAAACACCATCAAATTCATGACTTTCAATTTCATCAGCTATTTCATAACTTAATCTTCGTCCTTCTGGATGCACTCTTTCAATGGAAGTTTTCTTATAAACATGTTTTTTCATTTCATCTTCAGACACTTTTAAAATATCTGCTAAAACTTTTGTTACTTCTTCCTTATTCTTAATTTGACTTGGAACTAAAACTAGGCTAGTAGTTGTAATATTATCAGCTAGCACTACTCCATTTCGATCTAATATTAAACCTCTGTTTGCTTCAATTGGTAAATCTCTTGACCAAAGATCCGTTGCTAAAGCCGATAACTTCTTATAATCAACCATTTCAATATAAACTATTTTTAAGAAAATAACTAAGAAAAAACTAATAAAAAAAATTAAAACTAATTTAATTCTACTATCTATCTTTTTAGTAAACATATATTTCCACCACTTAAGTATATGTTTAAAATAAAATTATATTATTTTTTCCTGAAATAAATCTTTTATATGTTTAATATGTCTTATAGTTGTTATAAAAACATTTATTCCTGATGCAATTAAAAGACTATAAAGACCAATATTTTTAATAAAACTTAATAGAAATAAAGAAACTGTTTTAAAAATAATACCAATAAAGTTATCATACATTACATCTTTAGCATGATTAGTTGCTTGTAAGAAAGAGGCAAGAGGAGCTTCTATATAATATAGAATAAAAATAAGAGCAATTTTTCTAATATATAAAGCACCATGGGAAGTTTTATATAAAAAGTTTAAGAAAATATTTGGAAATAACATAATAAGAATAGTTGCTGGAACTCCAATTAATAAAGAATAAAAGATGGCTTGTTTAAGTTTTCGTTTAATATATGGATAGTTATTGTTAGCATATTCTCTTGAGATAACTGGAAGAAGAGCATTGGAAATTGCATTTGTAAAAAATCCTGGTAAAAGTAAAATCGGCATGACAAAGCCATTGATAACTCCATATTGAGTAACAATATAGTTATTAGTATAACCATTTAATGATAAAACATAAGTTAAGATAATCGGTTCAAAGAAATAAGATATAGTTCCAATTATTCTTGTAGCAGTAGTTGGAAGAGCAACTTCTAAAACATTAAAAGAACTTTTAAAACTTGGTTTTAAGTCAGATTTTTCAATCTTAAACTTTTTAGGTAAAAAGAAAATTAACACGATGCTTGATACTAACTCCGAGAAGACATTTATTAAAATAAGAGAAGTAGTAGTAAAAACTAAACCAAATTTTAAAATATTAGGTAAAATAAGAATCATGAATAAAAGTCTTACTAATTGTTCTGATAAATTACTAGTAACATGAGGAATCATTTTTTCTTTACCAAAGAAGAATCCTCTTAAAATACTAGATAAACTATCAAATGGTAAAACTAAACTAATTGCAAGAATTGGTAAATAAGCATTTTCATTTTTTAATAAATTAAAAGCTATGAAGTGACTTGTAAAGATTAAAATAATTGTAAGTATAATATTAATAATAATAGAAATAGGTAAAATAGAAAATAATATTTTTTTACTAGAATATTTATTTTCACTGACAACTTTGGAAATTCCCGTTGCAAAACCTAATTGACTAATTGCCATCATTAAAGAGAAAGTTGGCATAACTAGCATATAAAGACTAATTACTTCAAGGGAAGAATTCCTAGTCATAATAACGCGAATTAAGATACCAAGTAACTTTGTAAGTAAGCCACCAATCATTAAAATAATTGTACTTTTTATAAATGTTTCCTTTTTCATATTAAAAATATATGAAAAATTTTCAAAAAAAATATATATTTTTGAGAAATTTATGGTATACTTAATAAGATTGGAGTGGTGTGAATTGTTTCCAAATGAAAAGTTTGGAGTAAGGAAACTTACAACTGATAAGATGAAAGGTA
>CANRHS010000108.1 GCA_947630495.1 uncultured Bacilli bacterium
ACTATTTCATACCAAATTGGTTTTGTATATGTATTCTTTCCTTCTATTGTAAACTCAAATACTTGACTTGGATCATACGTATTTGTTGGCATGGCATTTTGAATATTTATAGTATTATTTGTTTCAGAATACTTCATATAAATATCTCCTGCAACCAGTTGTTGATTTGGTCCAACCTTAAAATAATTCCATAAGGCATAGGTTAACCCTACTACCGCTACTAACACTATTGCAATTATTACACCTGTTAGTAATACTTTCTTTTTCTTATCCATTTTTCACTCCTTCTTTCTATTAATTAGATATTTTAGGTAAATTTAAAAAGCATAAAGAAATCTAGTATAAAAATACTAAATACTTTATGCTTATTTAGGAATATAGTAAATTTTGTTTGTACTAAATTACCCCCCCCCGAAGTTGACATTTCGTTGACTTCTTGAAATATATTTGAATTATTTATATTTTTTATTTCAATTATTTTTTCAGCCATTTCGGGGCACCACCTTTCATATCATAATTCAATGATATCATACTTTTGAATAAATTCAAGCATTTTCTTAAATTTTTATCAACAATTTTCTATATTTTGACAACTATAATGTAAACTTATACTTTAGAATTATCTTCAATTAAATCTTCTAAACTACTACCTAAGACCTTTTCAAATAAATTTTCTAATATTTTATTAGTATCAGTATCAGTTAAATCATCTATACTAATAGCATTAGTTACATCAATTGAATCTACTTTATCATCTACATAACTAGAAGTATTATTAACTTCTATTCCAAATTTATTAGAACCATTTGCAACTGTTGCAAGTATTTTAGAATTAGTACTACTATCATTAAACTCTAAATCAATATTCGTTTTTACATCTGAATTATTATATAAATTTAAACCAATTCTTAAATTAGTATCATTCTCTTTCTTAAAAGATAATTCCATATTAATATCTTTAGTTGTTATCTTTAATCTAACTTCTTCTTTAGTCTTAGATATTTCTAAAGTATTACTTAAAGTTTCTTTATCATAATCTTGATAAGTTATCTTATTTTTATCAATTGTAATTTTATCTTCATTATTAACTTCATATTTATTCTTATCTACTTTAATAATATTAGTTTCTTTATTATCTTTAGTTATTACTATTTTACTAATATCTTTATTAAATCTATTCATAGTTACTTCAATAGAGATTTTAGTTAAACCAAGTTTTGGAGTATCAATTTTATTTAATTTACTATCTTTAGAACATAATTCATTAAACTTATTTTCTACTCTACTAATATTTTTATCCGTTAAATTATAAATATATTTAACTTCACTTAAACTAATATCTTCTTTTTTCATATCTATTTCTTCTAAAGCTTCAAAGTAATATTTTAGATATTTATCTATAATTACTTTTAAATCATTTACTGTATAGGTTTCTTTTACTAAATCTTTAGAACTAAAGATACTATTATCTAATTTAAATAATCTAATAACTTTATCATATAAATCTGATTTTAAATATAAAGAATCTTTATTTAAATAGAAATTACTTGTTAAAAAGTCTTGATCTTTTTCTTTTAAAGTTAAGTCTAACCTTGATGATTCTTCTTGATATGATGTTATTAAGTTATAATCAATGGTATAATCTTTTAAAAATTCAGTTTCACTTCCTTCGGAATTAAATTTAAGAGTACCTTTATTTTTGGTTGTTTTTAAATCATGATTAGTTTTAAAATTTGAGAATATATCTATAACATCCGTTACATAATTAGAAGTTTTCTTTGATACTTCTTCTAAATACTTAGTAGGTGTTATTCTCATAAAGAATAAGTAATAGAAAAGGGTTACTATTAATCCTATACTTAAGATTATAGCACTTACAATTCCTATTATTTTTCCAACACTCTTTTTTTCTACAAATTCTTGATCCATCTTTGCCTCCTATAAATCATCTTCTATATCATCTTTCTTTACTTCTTCAATTTCTTTTAATTCTAATGTATCTATTTTTTCTTCTTGATAAATATTATCTAATAGTTTTTCTAATTTAGAAGCTATTTCTTTAGTTGTTTCAAGATTATAATTAATACTTGTTAAATTATTAGTTTTTTTAATATTTAAACTTTTAACTTCAATATGATTAGTATTTATAAATTCTTGGAGTTTCGTTTTTATATTTTTCGTATTTTTACTTTTTATTTTTAATTCATATAAATAAAGTAAGTTTCTGTTATTACTTATTTCATTAATTAATCTGTTAACATATCTTAGAATAGTATTTGAAAAAAGAAGAATAATTGTTCCAAGGATTGCTTCTTTGATAGCTCCTCCTGCACATAAAACTCCAATTGCTGCATCACACCAAAGAGTGGCAGCCGTTGTTAAACCTCGAATTTTTTTGCCATCTTTAAGAATAACTCCTGCTCCTAAAAAGCCTATTCCGGCAACAACTTGAGAAGCAATTCTTGATATGTCACTTGCTCCTACTGAGAAGGAAAAGGTAACAAAAAGAAATGCTCCAAGGGATACTAAGATAGTTGTTCTTAAACCGATTATTCTCTTCCTGTATTGTCTTTCAATTCCAATTAAGAAACTTAAAGAAAAACAAATTAATAATTCATATATAAATTCCATGTAACCACCTTTCTATTCTTTTATCTTAAATTAAAGGGTATTTATGAGTTAGTTCTAATACTCTTTTTTCAGATTTTTCTAATATTTCTTTATCATTTGGATTACTTAATACATTGTAAATAATAAGGGCTACTTCTCTAAATTCTTCTTCTTTAAATCCTCTTGTTGTCATTGCTGGTGAACCAATTCGAACGCCACTTGCCTCCGTTGCTTTTAATGTTTCATTTGGAATGGTATTTTTATTTAAAGTTATATGTATTTTATCAAGGAGAGTTTCGGCTTCTTTTCCAGATAAGTTAAAGGTATTATAAACATCTAATAAGATTAAATGATTATCGGTTCCATTGGAAATTAGTTTAACACCTTTTTCTTTAAAGACTTCAGCCATTGCTTTAATATTTTTTAAAACTTGTTCTTGATATTTTTTGAATTCTGGTTTTAAGGCTTCTGCAAAACACTCGGCCTTACCGGCAATTACATGCATTAAAGGGCCACCTTGAATACCTGGAAAAATAACTTTATTAATTTTTTTAATAATCTCTGGATTATTTGTTAAAATTAAACCACCTCTTGGTCCTCTTAAGGTTTTATGAGTAGTTGAGGTTACAACATCTGCATAATCACAAGGATTTTCATGAAGGTTAGCCGCAACAAGTCCTGCAATATGAGCCATATCAACCATTAAGAAAGCGCCTACTTTATCAGCAATTTCTCTGAATCTTTTGAAATCTATCTTTCTTGGATAAGCACTTGCACCAGCAATAATCATCTTAGGCTTTTCTTTTAAAGCAAGACTCTCTATTTCATCATAATCTAACATTTCTGTTTCTGGATTTAATTTATAAGATACTATCTCATAGTCAATACCACTGAAATTAAGGGAATAACCATGGGTTAAATGACCACCGGCATCTAAACTCATTCCCATGACTTTATCTCCATGATTAAGAAGGGCTCTATAAACTGCCATATTAGCGCTTGACCCTGAATGTGGTTGCACATTAGCATATTTAACATGAAATAATTCTGTTGCATATTTAATTGCTAAATCTTCAACCATATCAATATACTCGCATCCTCCATAATAACGATTGCCACTATAACCCTCAGCATATTTATTAGTTAAAATACTTCCTTGTAACTCTCTTACATATTTGGAAGCATAGTTTTCACTTGCAATTAACTCAATATTTTCACTTTGTCTTTTCTCTTCTAGCTCTAAAGCTTTTTTTAATTCTTTATCCATTTTAAACACATCCTTTATATATTTATTATATAGAAATTTTTCTTAAAAATCTAGTCCTTTTTTCAATTTAGTAAAAGAAAAAAGTAGATATGTTATTCTACTTAAATAATTATTATTTGATTGCTACAAATTTACTAAAGACAATATTCTTTAATAATCTTGTTAACTTTAGCAAGAGATGTCTTACATATTTTTGCTATTATTTCAACAGG
>CANRHS010000109.1 GCA_947630495.1 uncultured Bacilli bacterium
TGCGCTAATGCGTACTCAGGTGCTGGCGATTATGATAGTGCAAATATGTAATTTAATAAAGTAATTTCTTTAAATCATAGGTATACTTATTTTTATTATCAAAAAATAGATCACTATCCTTTAATAAATTAAATGGAATATAATAACTTTTATCTTGATCATAAATAGATACTCCTAAAGGTTCATCAGTATGATAGTTATAACCTAAGGTTTCTAAATAAATAGCATAACTAGAAGATAGTTTTAAGTCATTTAAATTAGTTATAGTTTTAAATTTAAGTTCTTTAGTCTCTGTAGTAATTGTTGAATTAATCTTTTTAAGTAAAGAATAAAATTCTAATTCTTTTAAAATATTTTCATAGTCTTCTTTATTAATTCCTAAGTATTTAATATTATCTAAATCTTTATCAATTGGAACTTCTCGATAAATAGTTGCTATATCATAACTCATATAAGCATTATCTTTATCGGCTTCTAGTTTTTCTCTTAGTTTAGTTGTAATACTATCTAGGTTTTCATAAACTCCATCTAAAGTTTTAAATCTTTGAATTAAAGAGATTGCTGTTTTTTCACCTATTCCTTTAACTCCTGGAATATTATCACTTGCATCGCCCATCAAGGCTTTTAAATCAACCATTCTTTTGGGGTCATCTGCTCCATAGACTTCTTTAAATTTTTCTTTATCCATCATGATATAGTCATTACTTTTTAAAAGTTTTACTTTAACTTTATCGGATATTAATTGTAAAAGGTCTCTGTCACTACTAACGATTAATCCTTCGGCGTCTTCCTCACTGTCAACAGCTTTTGCAAAGGTTCCTATGATATCATCAGCTTCATAGTTATCAATTTCAAAGTGCTTAATTCCCATCGCGGTCGAAAGTTCATAAGCAATTGGAAATTGTTTTTTTAATTCATCAGGTGTTTCACTACGTCCTGCTTTATAAACATCATACTTTTCATGTCTAAAAGTTTTACCTTTATCAAAAGCAATCATAATATGAGTTGGTTTTTCTTCAGTAATTATTTTATTTAACATATTAATTAAACCATATAAAGCATTAGTTGGAAAACCCTTAGAATTTTTAAGTAAACTACCACTATAAGCAGTTGCATAATAACTTCTAAAAAGTAAATTATTACCATCTATTAAAACTATCTTTTTCATGCTTCCTCCTTATAATCTAACTCTATTACATATGAAGTTGTCTCTGTGTCTTCAGTATTTTCTTGTTTCCAATAATTATAAATATCAAAATTAATTGAAGTAACTTCTAAGTCTTTATTACAATTAACAACGATTCTATTTAAACTTTCTTCATCGAAAGTCAATTCTTGTCCAAAAAACTCAGCTAAGACACTTGACTCAATATCATAGTTAAAAGCAAATTCACTAGTTCCAGGAAACTCAACCTTACTAACTAAAGAGGCATCTTTAAGTAAAGATTTAACATTATAAATACTAAGTAATTTATAGTAATTGATAGGATTCAAATCTCCTAGAAATGTTAACTCTCCATTTTCTTCTTGATAATCATATTTATCTCTTTCATTATTAATAGTAATTAGATTATTTTCTCTTGTACCATCAAAGACTATTTCTTTTTCATTAATTATTTCTTTATAAGTAAAATTATAGTTATTTGTTTCTACCATCTTGGTTACAAAAGGAAGATTTGAAATTTCTTCTTTAGGTTTTTCTTCAATATTTCCTACGGGTGCTCTTAAAAAGATAAATAGAAAGATAAAGAAGATAGCATAAAAAATAACAAACGAGTACTTTTTACCTTTCTCACTTCTTAAAAATTTCCAAACTGATTTAATTGTTATTTTTCCTTTTTCATCTCTCATACTCTACTCCTTTATTTACAACTACTCCTACTAATTCTTCTTTATTACCATTTAAGAAACTACCAGTATCCATCCTTTTCTTCCCAGCCATTTGTAACTCCGTTATTTTAATAAGTCCATCTGGGCACTTTATATAAATTCCTTTTTTATCAAGTTTGACAATCTCTCCATTTTCCCTATCCTTATAGGTATCATCTTCTATTTTTAATGCTCCATATACTTTAACAGTTTTACCATTTAATAAAAAGTAACTACCCGGATCAGGATTTAAACCTCTTATTTTATTATAAACCTTAGTTATGTCTTCGTTGAAATCAATTATTTCTTCGCTTCTTTTAATATTAAAGCCATAACTAGCATTATCATTATCTTGTTTAATTCTTTCGTTAGTCCCATTTATTATACTAGGTAAAGTTTCTTTTAATAATCTTGCTCCCAGTAAACTTAATTTATCATGTAAAGTTTGATAAGTATCATCACTTTCTATCTTAATCTTTTCAATACTTATTATATCCCCGGTATCCATCCCCTTATCCATATACATAATAGTAATTCCGGTTTCTTCATAACCGTCTAAAATCGCATGATGAATAGGTGCTCCCCCTCTTAATTTAGGAAGCACTGAGGCATGAACATTTATACAACCATATTTTGGAAAACTCAAAATAGCATTTGGCAGGATTTGACCATAGGCACATGTTATAATAATATCTGGTTTTAAATCTAAAATACTTTGGTAATCATCTTTAATATGCTCAGGTTGCAAAACTTGAATATTATTTTCTAAAGCAACTTCCTTAATTCTTGGAAATGTCATCTTATGATGCCTTCCCTCTTCTTTATCTGGTTGACTTACTACTCCAATTACCTTAGTAATTTTAATTAATTCTTTTAAAATAGGAACACTAAACTCAGGAGTTCCCATGAATACTACTTTTAAATTTTCTAACATAATATCACTCTCAAATTAATTTTAACATAAATAGAAAAAAAATAATAGAACTTTTAAACCAAAAATTGTCTTTTTATACATGTTAAAGATATTTTATTTTTTTACATGTTAGTATTAAGGTATGCTTAAGCATAATCTATAAAGTTTGGAGGAGCAGTTGTGATAAACTTTATTATTGTTACAGAATCATTATTTATATCTTCTTATATTGAAGATAAAATTGATTCTACTTTATTTAAATCGAATTTTGAATATAAAACTTATCTTTTTAATAATTATAATGATAATTTCTTTAAAGTTGCTTTTAGTAATATGGAAAATAAAGTTTTTATCTTTGATTTAGATAATCAAGAAAATGGTTTTAATATAGCTAAGAAAATTAGAAATAATGATAAGTTATCCGAAATAATCTTTATTGGTAATTATAATAAGGATTATATTAATAATTTTTTAATAAGTTCTATTAAAGCTTTTGCTTTTATTGATAAAAAGTCTTTATCTATTCTAGAAAGTAAGTTAGAAGAAATAGTTAATAGTTATAATTTATCAAAGTTATTAGTTATTAAAACTATTTCTAATTATAATATTATTAAGATATCAGATATTTTATTTATTGAAGTTTGTAATCGAAAGACAATTATTCATACAATTAGTTCTATGGTTACTACTAGTAAAAGTCTAAGTTATTTAGAAAATAAGTTGAAGTTAGAATGTGATTTCTTTATTCAAACCCATAGGGCTTGTCTTGTTAATTTAAATAATGTTATTAGTATTGATTTTAAAAAGAAGGAGATTATATTCTTTAATAATAAGAAGTGTAATTTAATTTCAAGGAATTATAAAGGAATAATTAAGGATAAAGTAGATACGTTAAGTAATAGGTAGATGGTACTTTACGCACTATGTCAATTACATTTTTTTACACCCAGATTTGGAATTTTTAAATTTGGACTTGAAAAAAATTTTTTTAGTTTTTTGGTGATACAAAGGCCTTGCTTTTGTATCAGTAAGTATTCGTATGACCTCTAAAATTCCAGATTTGCTCGAAAACCCCTGACTAAATTCACGATTTACAGCCATTTAGGGCTCCAATTTGTCAATTTACGAAAGTTGACAAATTCTGACCTCCGTGTTATAGTGGGTATGTTGACCGGGCAACATTGCTAAAACAAGGAGGAATAAATAAAAGATGAAAGAAAATTTAATTGATGAAGAATTTAAAGGGAAAGAAGATTTAATACCT
>CANRHS010000110.1 GCA_947630495.1 uncultured Bacilli bacterium
AAATTAATCCGCTTTAGGATTTTTTTCTTAAGGAGAAGACAATGGAAAATATTTTATATTTAGATGACTATATAAATTTTTGGAATAAAAAGTTAAATAAGATATTAGTAATTAAACCATATAAAAATACCCTTTTAAATGGTCATATTATAGATAGAGATAAATTTATTAAAAGATTTAATAAAATAATAATAGATAATAAATTAAATAAAAATATTTTTAATAATACTATTACAATTATTATAAATTCTAGCTATACCAAAGAAGATAAAAGAATAATAACTGAAATATTTGAAGAACTCAATTATAAACAAATAAAATATATTAATGAATTAAATTATTTAACTATTAATAAAAATAATTTAATAATTAATTATAATGATACTTACTTTTATTTCTATTATCTAAATAATAAAGGTAATATCGATATGTTAATGTTACCTAATAATAGTATAACGAATGTATTTTTTATTGAATATATAAAGTTATTAAAAAAGAATAATATTTATTTGTTTGGTAAATCATTTTATACTATAACAAAAAAATTAAATCAAGAAAAAATAAATTATTATTTTTATGAAGAAAGTAATAATCTAATTTTAATGTTAATTTTACAAAATATGTAAAATTTTAACAAATGTGTTAAAATCGCTTTCTTTATTATATTTAATTTGATATTATTTAAAAGTCTCATGGTAAAAAGTATGTCGAATTTTGACATACGATTTTTCTTGCGTTTAAATAGTGATAATGTCATAATTTAAATGAAGAAAAGAGGTGGGAAGTATGCAAGGTAAAGTTAAGTGGTTCAACAATGATAAAGGTTATGGATTTATTGAGTATGAAGATTTAGATGACATTTTTGTTCACTATTCAGCAATTGTGAAGGAAGGATATAAAACTTTATGCGAAGGAGCTCTAGTAAACTTTAAATTAGTAGAAACATCTAAAGGATTACAAGCAGTTGATGTAGTAGAAGAACAAAAAACTATTGCCTAGTAGTTTTTTTATTTTGGAAAAATTATCTTTTATGATATACTTAAATTAGGAGAGTGATTAATAGATGAATTATACTATTAGGGGAGACAAACTAGCAGTAACAA
Source organism: uncultured Bacilli bacterium (assembly GCA_947630495.1). Classification (GTDB taxonomy): domain Bacteria; phylum Bacillota_I; class Bacilli_A; order RF39; family UBA660; genus RUG591. Next base: position 1,104 of record CANRHS010000110.1, read on the forward strand.
AGGCAATTAAAAATTACATCGAAGAAAAATTAGGAAGACTTGACAAATATTATGAAAATGCCAGTAATATTAATTGCAAAGTAGTAATTAGAAGTAAAAATAATTTACAAACTATCGAAGTAACAATACCTTTAAATAAATTTATTTTAAGAGCAGAAGAATCTCACCAAGATTTATATGCCGCAATTGATTTAGTTGTAGATAAATTAGAAGGACAAATAAGAAAAAATAAAACAAGACTTAAAAAGAGATATGAAAAAGTAGAAATACCAGAATTAAGTTTTGATTTCGATACTGAGGAAGAAGAAGATTTAAAAATAGTTAAAAGAAAAGATGTTGATAGTAAACCAATGGATGAAGAAGAAGCTATTTTACAAATGGAACTATTAAATCATGATTTCTTTGTTTTTAAAAATACTGATGAAGAATGTGTATCAGTTATCTATCGAAGAAAAGATAATAAATTTGGTATATTAAATGTTAAATAAGACTAGAAATAGTCTTTTTATTTGTCAAAAAATGTCTTTTTATTATTATTTTCTTGCTAAATATAATATATTTATATTAACCTATAATTAGGTGATATATAATGAAAGTAGTAGTTATTGGTTCAGGCAATATTACAGGCGCTTCTAATAGTGCTTCCTACTTAATAGATAATCATATTATGATAGATATGCCTAATGGTTGTTGTAAAGCGATGAAGAAACTAGGCTATAGTGAAACTGATATAAAATATTTGCTTTTAACTCATTTTCATGGTGATCATTATTTTGATATTCCATTTTATTTACTTGGAAGAGTTCATTCAGAAAATGTGGATAAAAATATTTATTTTTTTACTAGTAAAGATGGTATAAGAAAAATAAAAAAATTAACTAAATTAGGATTTCCTAATAGTCTAGATAAAATATATGCTAATACGGTTATTAATTATATTACTAATTTAAGATTTAGTATTGAAGATATTGAGGTCGAAAAAGTTTTAGTGGATCACGGAGAATTAAAACCTGCTTATGGCTATATTTTAACGCGTAATGGTATTAATGTTGGTTTTTCTGGTGATACTTGTCTTTGTGAAAATGCTGAATATTTAGCATCAAAATGTTTATATTTATTTACCGATTGTTCTAAATTAATTGGTAATGATAAGCATATGGGAATAGATAATATTGAATATTTAAGCGATAAATATCAAAATTGTACTTTTATCGTAAGTCATATGGATGATGAAGTAAGAGAAGAGTTACATAAGAAAAAATTAAAAAATATTATTATTCCTAGTGATGGTGATATTATTGAAATTGCAGAAGTTTAAACTTCTTTTTTATTTGAGTTATATAAAACTCGTGATATAATATAGTTTGAGGTGGATTATGGGACTATTCAAAAGATTATTAAATAGTGAATATAAAGAACTAAAAAGATTCGAAGGAATTGCTGATCAAATAGTAGCATTAGATGAAGAAATGCAAAAACTAAAAGATAGTGATTTTAAGAAAAAAACAGAAGAATTTAAAGAAAGATTAAAAAATGGCGAAACATTGGATGATATTTTAGTTGAGGCTTTTGCTTTAGCTAGAGAAGCAGCATATCGGACAATTGGTGAAAAAGCTTTTTATGTTCAACTTCTAGGTGGTCTTGCTATTCATTATGGTAATATTGCCGAAATGAAAACTGGTGAAGGTAAAACTTTAACTACTATATTCCCAGCTTATGTTAATGCTTTAACTGGTGAAGGAGTACATGTAGTTACTACTAATGAATATCTATCTAGCCGTAATGCTGAATGGATGGGACCTGCTTATAAACTTCTTGGTGTAACAGTAGGTGTTAACCTAAGAGAAATGAGTGCAAAAGAAAAACAAGCTGCTTATGCTTGTGATATTTTGTATTCAACAAATAATGAAATAGGTTTTGATTACTTAAGAGATAATATGGTAGTAAGAAGTGAAGATCGTGTTCAAAGACCACTTAATTATTGTATTATCGATGAAGTTGACTCTATTTTAATTGATGAAGCAAGAACTCCACTTATAATAAGTGGTGGCCAAATGAATTCACGTAATTTATATGTAGAAGCAGATCGCGCTGTTAAAAAATTAAAAGATGTTGAAGATTATGATATTGATGTTAAAACTAAAAATGTTTCTTTAACTGCTGAAGGTAGTAAGAAAATTGAAAAGATGTTTAATCTAAATAATCTATATGATTTAGATAATACTGCTTTAGTTCATCATTTAAATCAAGCTCTAAAAGCTAATTATGGTTTTAAAAAAGATGTTGATTATGTAGTGCAAAATGATGAAGTAATTATAGTTGATCAATTTACTGGTCGTCTAATGCAAGGAAGACAATTTAGTGAAGGCTTACATCAAGCCATTGAAGCTAAAGAAGGCGTAACTATTAATACTGAAACTAAAACAATGGCTACAATTACTTTCCAAAACTTATTTAGAATGTATAAAAAATTATCTGGTATGACTGGTACTGCGAAAACAGAAGAAGAAGAATTTACTAACATTTATAATATGTATGTTATTGAAATACCTACAAATATGCCAGTTATAAGAGAAGATTATGCTGATTTAGTTTATGCTACAAGTAAAGGTAAATATAACGCTATTATAAATTATGTTAAAGAAATACATGAAACAGGTGAGCCAATCCTTATTGGTACTATCTCAGTTGAAGCAAACGAATATTTAAGTGGTCTACTTAAAAAAGCCGGTTTAAAGCACGAAGTATTAAATGCTAAGAATCACGAAAGAGAAGCTGAAATCATTGCTAAAGCTGGGGAAAAAGGCGCGATAACTCTTGCTACTAACATGGCTGGTCGTGGTACCGATATTAAACTAGGCGAAGGTGTTAAGGAACTTGGCGGT
>CANRHS010000111.1 GCA_947630495.1 uncultured Bacilli bacterium
TCTATTCATTGAATCAAGTTTCTTTTTAGCTTTATTAAAATAATATATATATACTAATTTCTCGATTGGTTTATTTAAGATATTAACAAAATAAATAAAATAATAAAGTATTGCTATTAAAAGAGTTAATATAATTAAGAAAATACCATGAAAATTAGTAATAAGTAATCCTATTATTAATAAACCTATAATAATAAACTCTGTCATATATAATCTTTTAACTCGATTAGTTACATTAAATCTTATCTTATTTTGATTACTTTGATTCTTATGATATTCATCATAAATACCTATTACATAAATAATTGTAATTGATACATAAATAACTTCCATAATAAAGGATTCACTTGAAAAGAATAAGAAGATTGATAATAATAAAGGTAAAAAATCAATCGAGTTAAAAATTCTATTAAGATTTCTTTCACACCATCTTAAATATCGTTTATTTTCATTATATAAGTTTTGTTGTAACATATAAAGTGATGTTCTACTTTTATAAAAAATATAAACTAAATAAACACAAATATATATATACATAACGACCTCCTATATAAAACTTTTTAATATACTTATAACTCTACTTAAATTTTCTAAATAGCAATAATGCGTTCCTGGTAAGATAATTTTCGCGGAATTGGGAATTAACTCTTCAAGTCTTGCGGCTTCACTTACAGGTACCGCTTCATCTTGATCTCCCCAGATAATTAAAGTCTCGGCTTGAATTCTTTTTGCTTTTTCTTCTAAGTTTTCATTTACCGTATTAACAAGAATTTCTCGCATTACTCCTTGAGCCATCCTGTAATCATTACTTCCCATATGCTTTTTAGCATACTCGGCTAGCCCATCTAATAATTTTATTTTCTTAAGATTTTTTAAGATTTTAACTTTTAAGCCATTTTTGGTTTGACTCCTAAAGGGACTTGCTAATAAAACTAATTTACTAACATTGTATTCGGCTGCATAGTTAATTGCAACTCTACCTCCAAAGGAATGGCCTATAAGAATGGGATTATCTATCTTTAATTCTTTTAGAAAATCATGTAACAAGTTGGTATAATCACTGATATTATAAGCAAAACTTGGTGTTTGGCTACTCCCAAATCCGGGAAAATCTAAGATAGTTATGCGATTACTTTCGGATAAGTTCTTGCCAAGTGGTTCCATCATTTCAATATTCTGTCCCCATCCATGAAGTAAAACAATATCATTTCCTTTTCCATATTGAGTATAATTAATTTCTAAATCATGTATTTTCTTTAACATTTATATCATCACTTTCTTACTACATTATAACATGATTTTTTAAATAAATTATAAAAATAATAAGATAGTTTACAATATTAGACATAGATTATGAAAAAAAGACCTAGCATAACTAGATCTCTATCTACTTTGAATGGCCAAAACAAAATTTTTTTAATAAAAGTAAAATAAAATATAATAGAAAACGAGTAAACCCGTAAAAATAATAACAATAAAATAATAATAATAAACTATTTCTAAAATAGAAAATATCTGTATTTAGAAAAACAAACACCATTCAACAAAAATATAGAAAGAAAAAGAACTATATTAAGTAGACAACATAATAATACCATGTCCCATAAATTAAATCAAGTCTTTTTTTAATTTTTATTCATGTTTTTCAATTCCATCTAAAATATAGTCTTCACTTTTATGAGGTTCCACTCTTAATAAATCTAAGTAATCAAGTTGTCTTAATACTTCATAAACAACTATTGCACAACAATTAGATAAGTTTAAACTTCTAACATTCTTAGTCATTGGTATTCGCATACAATGTTCTAAATCTTCTTTTAAAATACTTCTAGGAATACCCGTTGATTCTTTCCCAAATATCAAGTAAATATCTCCCTTATCATATGCTTCTTTATAATTAAAACTAGTATGAGGTTTCTTTCCATATCTTGTAAAATAATAATAAGTTCCTTTATTCTTACTTTTAAATTCATCGAAATTTTTATAAACATAATACTCTAACTTATCAATATAATTAACCCCACTTCTTTTAATACTAGCAGAATCTAGTTTAAATCCTAAAGGTTCTATTAAATGTAATCTTGTATTAGTAGCAACACATGTTCTCATGATATTCCCTGTGTTAGTAGGTATCTCTGGTTCGTATAAAACTATATTAATCATTCTATCAACTCCCAAAGAAATTATACTCTAATTACTAATAATTGTAAAGTTATAATGGCAAAGATATAACAACTTTTGTTCCCTCTCCAACTTTCGAATAGTATTTAATCTTTCCTCCATGAAGTTCAATTATTTCCTTTGATAAACTAGTACCTAACCCAGTTCCATTTCTTTTGGTTGTAAAAAATAAATTACCTACATTATTTAAAGTTTCTAAATCCATCCCTATTCCATTATCTTCAATTATTATTTGAAAATATTTCTTTAATACTTTAGTATCTATTTTAATAATCATTTCTTTTTTATTTTTATCTAATGCTTCATGAGCATTTTTTAACATATTTACCATTACTTGTTTGATCCTATTATAATCAATATCTAAATAAAGTTCATCATCTGGTAAATTAAATTCTAACTTAATCTTATTCTCTTTAAAGAATAATTCTAAAGAATCCATAACTTCTTCTAATAACATATAAATATCTACTTCTTCTTTGGAAATCGATAATTTAGTATACTCTAAATAATCATCCATTAAAGTTAAAGTTCTTTCTATCTCACCTTTTACAATTGGAATATATTTTAAAACTTTATTCTTATCATTTAAATCTAACATATCTAAATATCCTTTACAAACAGCAATGGGATTCTTTATTTCATGAGTAAGTTTAAACAGGGATGTTCTTAAGACTTTTTCTTTTTCCAGTTCCCTAATGGCGGTATTTAAATTCATCATTTCTTCTCCTTTCAACAAAAAATTAAATACTAAATAACTACTACCATAAAAAACTAACATCTTAATTAAAACATCTAAAAAATTATTTAGAAATGGATAATTATTAAGATTAAAATAAACTATCTCAATTGTTAAGGTGATACTTTTAACAAACATAAATATATAAATTAAGGCATTTACTTTCAGGACTCTTTTTGTAAATATTAAAAATACTATATAATATAAAGAATATTCAAAGAAAATAAAGTAAGGATTATATTCTAATACTATAACATAATAAAATCCAATTAAAATAGTTAAAATTAAACTAGTTAGTTCATATCTTTTTAAATAAGCTATTAATAAAGGAATATTAATTAAAATTATAGATTTAGAATAATCTTTAAATATTATCATAAGAATAACTTCAATAATTAAAATTACTGCTAAATAGTTCTTATTTTTTTCTTTATAGTTAGTATAGTAACATAAGAGTATTAAGTAGATTGCAATTGGTAAAAATAAGATACTTATGTTAATTAGAAAATAAACCACCTTTATCACCTCAGGTATATTATTGCAAAAAAATTTGTCGAAGTTTGTCGAATTATGTCGAATTATGAAAAAAAAACGATTTTTTTATCGTTTTATGTCATCAATATATTTTTTTAATTGCTTAGAGTTATTACCTAGAATAATTTTTAATTGATTATCAATTTCAACTATTCCTTTCGCTCCAAGTTTTTGAATGGCTTCTTTATTAGCCTTACTAGTATCTCTTAAAGTTACTATAAATCTTGATAAGTTATAATCACTATTAACAATATTATCTTTACCACCTAAATAATCAATTAGTTTATTAATTTCTAAATGAGCATCTTTCCTAGTTGATTTTAAAACTGCTAATAATATTATTAAAATTATAACTGCAATTACAATATATCTTCCTATTTCCAAATCTATCACCTACTTCATTATACATCATTAAGAAAAAAAATAAAAGTATTTTCTACTTTTATTTTAAAGTTTGTAAATTCCAGAACTAAATTCTAGTTTTTTTCGGACTAGAATTTAGTTTCGGAATTCAACTAGAATTTAATTTCGT
>CANRHS010000112.1 GCA_947630495.1 uncultured Bacilli bacterium
ACTTTCAAGAGCATTATTTCTAACTATTTTTAAATGTTCTCCTTTATTATCTTTAAATACTCCAACTATTCTCCAAATTTCACATGTATCCTTTGTTTGATTATCTTCATCCTCACAATTATAATATACATAATTATTTACTACTGGTCCTGAATAACGATATTCTCGAATATTATCTCCATCAACAGTTACAGGATTACTATTGTTATCTAATCCGATTACTCCATTTGTTGTTCCAATCGTATTTTTTATTACTGTTGTTGCTACTTCTTTATCATAAGTAATTTCTTTATTATCAAAATCACCATTGACTGATACTTTAACACTTGCAAATACATCTGCCCAAGTAGTATCATTATAATCAACATCATCTGTATTTCCTATTTTGGTGTCATTTGATATCCACATATATAGTCTATAAGTTTTCTTTATTTCATCAGGTGTTTTAGCAGGAATTGTATCTATATATATTTTAGCATTATTTAGTTCAGAATAACTCCTATTTGTAAATAGTTCTTTTTCTTCTTCACCTACTACTTCTGCTAATCTAAATTTTAGTAATTCATCTTTTAATCTTGTATGTCTATCTTCTGGTTCATCTCCTTCTTGTAATAATATTTCATAGATTATATCTTTACTATAACTATTTTTTCCCTCTATAGTAAATTGAAAATACTTTAAAGTTGGATATTCTCTTACATTTTCGATTACTATATTTTGTTCTTTTAATTCAGATAATTGCGAATCATTCAAAATTTTAATATCAATCATACTTTGAAAAGTTTGACCATCAATATTTCCGGTTCCTTTACAAAAACTTTCTAAGTCTGAAGAGTCTCCTCCACTTGTAAGTGGTTGAAATGAACTATTTGTTCCATTATTTTTCAAATCACTTATTAGAGGACTTGTCTTTTCGTATGAACTTTCAGATGGGCCACCACCGGAACCTCCACCTCCAAGTAATTCCCCAAAAAAACTAGTACATGCTTGAAGTTCATTATTATTCATGTTGGTATTAACTTTATAAGTGATTATTTTAGGACTAGCATTAAAATAATCATTACTTACGAAATAATTTGGCAATATTGCCTTGAATTGTTCAGTCAATCCTTGAGAAGCTAAGTATTGTTCTAAATTCATTTCTTGATACTGAGTTGTTCCCTTGCAAAAACCTTGAACATCATCAAATCCATTTAACATACTTGTAAATAATCCAACGCACATAGTAACATCTTCTTCTGAAGGATTGGGATTAAGCTCAGATTTCTCAATATAATAATTATTAATATCAAGAGGCATTGCTCCAGTTATAGAAACTTCATTACCCTCATTAAATTTCATATAGATATCCCCAGCTACTAAGATTTGATTTTCTGATACATTAAAATAATTCCATAAAGCATAAGTTAGGCCTATACCTGCTACTAGTACTAAAGCAATTACTCCGCATATTATAATTTTTTTCTTATTTTTCTTTTTCTCTAACATTTTTTATAACTCCTTTCATTCGCGATATTGTCTCGCTATTCTAATAATATTATAAGATAAATACTTGGACTTTTAAAGTACTTTTGAGAGAATTTGAAAAAAGACATAGAAAAGCATAGTATTAATATACTACTTCTCTATGTCTAAATTTGTCGATTAATATATTTTTAATTTGTATTAATGTTGATATACCCCCCCCATGATTAACAAATTGCTAACTATAGTTCTTGATACATCGTATATATTCTTGTTTATCATGAAGGTTCACATCCTTTCTTACCTTATATATACATGATATCATAAATTGAAAAATAATCAAGTAGTTATTTGAAAAATATATGTAAATAGATGTAAACTTATAATACTTTAGTTATAATCGTGAATATTAAATCAATTAGAAAACCTAATAAAAATATATAAGTATATAAATGAGGAAGTTTTTTTAATAACTTTTTTACTTTAGGATATAAAAAATATATATTAAAAGTTGAAAGAAGTCCCCAGATTAAAGAGTTAGTTATACAAATATATTTACCAAGAGAATCAGAATGACTTGAGTAATTCCAAAGATCTTGATTAAAAATTAGATGAAGTAATTCACCACCTATGAATTCAATTAAAGACATGATAACAGTAAAAATTAGATAATACATGATTAGTTTTAATAATTTATTCTTTAAAGTAGTTCTTTTTTCTAAGAATTCATAGATTATAATAGATGCTAATACTCCAAATCCATATACAAATGTATAAGGTCCATAGAAAATACCACTTTTATTATTTACTCTACTTATTTTATAAATAGTACTTTCCATTAGAAAACCTAAAATTGAATAAAAGAAAATATAATTTATATAAAGCATACTATCACCTTTAATAGTATGTATTGATTCTTAAAAAAAATCACAAAAGTGATTCTTTTTATTTTGCTCCTTCAGGTTTAGTATAAGTTGTATCTCCAAATGCTAAGATCATTCCGAATATAAATGGTAAGAAAATCATACCAATTCCATATCCTGAATCTTTTCCAAAGCAAATAGCAAGTTTGTAATAAGCCATATAATTAAATACCATAAGGATAACTGCTCCTACAAAAGGAATAAATCCTAAGAAGACATACCATCCTTTTAAGCCTACCATTTCAAATAAAACATATTGATTGTAAATTGGAACAATTGAAGCCCATCCTGGTTTTCCAGCTTTAGTAAATAACTTCCATTGATAAACAATTTGTAAAATACAAAGTGCTAAAATAATAAACCAGAAAGCACCTAACATTCCAAGGGCTGCTGCTATTGCTCCACTATCAGTACTACTACTCACTACAACTCCTCCTTCCAACTATAATATAACATATTTTTATTATCATGAAAATACTTTTTAATTTATTTCTTCATAATATATATGTTTTGCTACTATATATATTAAAGGATTAAGTTTAGAACTTTTAAAACATGGATAATAAGATTTATCTATTTTTACTTTATCCATGACTATTTCTTTAATTAGATATTTACTTTTTAATTCTTTAAAATTACATAAAACTATATCTTTAAATAATAATCTAATTTTGGTAGTACTCTTTTTATAAGTTCCATCTAAAGTTAAAACAATATCACCTGTCCAAAGAGTTTTTATTAATAATTCTATTTCAGATTTTTCTATATTGTAGTTTATGTTTAATACTCTACTATCATGCAAACTATTATAATTAGTTATAAAATCTTGAAAATTCTTTTTCTTTAATTCTTCCACGTTTAGTCTCCTAATTTACGCCTCATCAAATCTCTTGCAACTGGTTTAAATAATTTATTTAAATTAGTTGGTAAATCCTCAATTGCAAAGAATTTTAATTCTAAAGATTCTGAATCGTCAGTTTTAATATCCCCTTCATAAACATTAGTTTCAAACATAATACTAACAATATAGGCTTCATCTTTATTAGGATAAATATGGTGACATTCTTCACCTGAATAAATATTAAATAGTTTTAAATCCTTAGGATCTATTTTTAAATTAGTCTCTTCGAATGTCTCTCTTACAGCAGTATCATAGATAGTTTCTCCAAATTCCATTGCTCCTCCAGGATTTCCCCAAGTAGCATCGTCGCTTCTTTTTTGTAATAATACTTCCCCCTTCTCATTAAAGATTAGAACACCACATCCACAGAAAAAGATTGGTGCATGCCCAACACTCTTTCGAAGTTGTTCAACATAACCCATTTTACTTCTCCCCTTCCTAAAATTAAAAAAAGGGCAAATTAAGTTACCTTAACTTCCCCTTTAATTTCTTAAATGGTGTCCCAGAAGGGATTCGAACCCCTGACACCCGCCTTAGAAGGGCGATGCTCTATCCAGCTGAGCTACTGG
>CANRHS010000113.1 GCA_947630495.1 uncultured Bacilli bacterium
TTTATTTTCTAAATTATCTAGAATTATTTCTAAATTAGACAATTTAGAATATTTACCATAATTACTACTCTTGATATAGGTTTCATATAAATTTTTAAATGAATAAATATCAATTGAATTAAATCTTTCATCTTCAAGTATCTTTATACTTGTATATAAATAATTATTTTTAATTGATTTATCTAAAATAGTTTCTCCTAACTTATTTTTAATATTAGGAATAAAGTCTTTATTATTTAAAACTTTACGAGTTATCTCTTTAACATTAACATAATTTATTCCTACTAAGATATGAGCTAAGGTATCTCCATCATTATTTTGATGATTAATATCAACTTTATCTATATATTTTAATACTAAATCATAGTTTTTATTTTTCAGTAAATACATGATAACATTGTTACCATCGGAATCAATAGTATTAAAATCAAATCCTTCCTTACTAATTATTTTTTCAACAACTTCGATGTCGTTTTCATTAATAAGCGAGAAAATCAGGGACGGATCAGCATCACATAAACTTTCTGCTTGCATTATTGAGTAAAACATTAAATTGCACCTCTTTCTTTCGGTATGGCTTAATATTCTAACAAACTTTTAATAATTTGTCAAATCTTTGAGTCTACTTTCTTAGTACTCGCTAATTTCAAAAGTTCAAATAGCATCAAATGATGCTCATTTACTTCTGTTTTTAAAGACTCTTTTAAATCTTCAATTATTTTTAATTCATCAGTTTCTATTTTTCCAAAATACTCAAAATACAAATATTCTAGTTTTTCTTTATCTTGCTCTTTATAAGCATTTTTTAATTCACTTAATAAGAATTTTTTTATTTTAACTTCTCTTCTTGTTAAAAAACTATAATCTTTTTTATTACCCACTATAGTATATGCAGGATTTACTAAAGTGCACCTTCTTGAAATATCAATTGCGTCAAGCGCTTCATCAAGTAATAAGTCACTCACTTTCGATACCATATAATTATCATTTAATATTACTCCAACTACTCTATAAGTATCTGTAAATACACATGCATATTTTAAAGTTTTAACTTTTTTATTATCAAATACTTCTGTTTTATTAAGGATTGACATCACAAGTGAATCATCAATTACTATCTTTTTCGTTAATAAATCATCAATAAATTCGGTTTCAACTTTCAAGATAGGCATTCTTTTAATATGGAAAATCGGATCATTCTTTTCCCATTCATAAAATTCATAAAAATCATTATTAAAATTTAATAAAATATCATATATGTATACCATTTTTAGTCTCCTTTAAATACAGCTATTGCTATTAATATAATACCAAGTATCGAAAGTAAACATTCAAACCTTGTCATAATAAACTTAAGATACTCTAATAAAGTATAACCAATTGTTAAATAGTTTAAGTATAAAATTATATACATAAAACCAATTATTGCAAAACCAAAGCCTATTAAAAAGAAAAAAAAGCGTATCACATTTCACCTAGTAATAGTTTATTTTGATTTCATTAATATTATGATAATAAGTTAAATTTTTATACAAAAAAACTAGTGTTTTTATGCACTAGTTAATTTTAAGCAACTTTTCCAAGTGATGTTTCTTCTTGAGAGCGACTTTGATTTTTTTCTTTCAACTCTGTCCATCTAATAATTGCATCTCTTACATCACTTAATTCTTGAGTCTTAGAATTTATCTCATTTTTTTGATCTTCAAGGATTTTTCTAGCATCTCCAAGCATTCTTTGTGCTTCTTTTTTCTTTTCAGCAAGCATTTTTTTAGCATCTTCTAAGTCTTTATTTAATTTATTAATTTCACTTTGTCTATCAAATATTTGTTCTGATGCTTTTTTATAATCATCTAAATCTCTTAAAACATCATCTAAATTTAAATCATCGGTAGTATCATTTCCTTGAACCGTTTCTTGATTACTATTTAGATATTGATTTAATTTATCTTCTTTTTCTTCTTGAGTTACTTCCATATCTGTTTTAGGAACCTCTACTTCAACTTGCTCTTTAGTTTCTGGAACCATTTCCTCTGTAGTTTCTTTAGGTTCTTCTTCATTTTCAGTAATCTCTTCTGTATTTATCTTTTGTCCTAAGAAGAAATTTGATTGGTCAGTCTCTTCAGGTGCCTCCGTTGGTGCAGGTGCTACATTAACTTCCGGAGCAACTTGCACTTCTTCACTTAAAGCAGGTGCCTCTTCCTTTACCTCTTCTTTAGGTACGCTTTCTAATACTCTTAAAGTATTACTAGTATTTGTAACTACCATTTTACTAACTTTTAATTTTTTAGATGGACTTGCTACCTTAACTCCATCATTAGGAACTTCAACAACTGAAATGTTCACCTTTTTAACTCTTTCAATTACTTTTTCAGGTGTTGGAAGTTCAACAGGTGTCATAACCTCCTCTTTAGGTACTTCTGGTGCTTGAGAAACTGGTTCTGAAACACTAGGAGTTACTTCCGGAGCAGGAGTTGGAGCAGTTTCAACTGGTGCCGCTAGAGTACTAACAGGCGCATTGGTTTTATTCATAAATTCCATGGCTTTCTTCTTAAAATTCTCTCCTGAACTAAGTTTAGCCGGTTTACTATATTTACCAATTCCTGCTTTGACAATTTTCGTCTTTAATTCTTCAATATTTAAAGCAGTTATGTTATTTAGCATGTTATTCACCCCTCACTAATCATTTTTCGAAAGTTCACGTAATAAGTCTTTAATTTTTGTCCATTCAGCATCATCACTAACAGTATTTAAAGTAACTTCATCATTAACACGAGTAACACTAGAAACATAAATAGTTACATTTCCATTATCATCAGTCTCATTCTTAGTATATATTAAATACTCCTTATTAGTGTCATTAAATTTAAAAGACAATAGAACCTCTACATCTTCCTTAGTACCATTCTCAAGTGTAATACTAATCATTTTTTTATCTTCCATGTTCTTATCCTCCATATCTACTATAACCATTTTACCATATTTATTTTATATTGCAAGTATTTTTGCAATTTTTTATAAATTTTTTTTAATTTTTTCGACTTTATTTACTTTTTAATATTATAAATTCTTACTCCCTTATCTCGATTATAATAATAAATTATTCCCTTATTTCCATCTTTTTCTTCATTATAATTAATAACTAAATAAATACCTTCATCTTCTACTTTATCTTCTATTAATTCATTAATTTTATCTATATTTTTACTTGTTTTATAACCTGAATCTTCAATATTATAAAGATAATTAATATTCCATTCTCCAAATTTAATATTTTCTTTAGTATTCATATCATATAAGAATAAATTATTATCATAAACATAAATAACATTATTTCTAATTAATTGTTTAAATTCATCTATCTTTTTATTATCAAGTAAATTACCATCAAAATCATATTCTTTAATATTATTATTATCATTTATATAAATATTACCATTATAAATAGAATAATAATTATTATTTTTAAGTTCACTTACAATAACTTTCTTAGAATTAGAATAAATATTCTTTATTTCATTATCTAAACAATTACTTTTTTCTATATATATTTTTTGATTATTATTAGTATATATTTTAAAATCTAAATTACAAGAATTAGTAGTTCCATCTTCGATTTCAACAGATTCTTCCTTTATATTTAATAAAGAATAATTTGTTTTATCTTCATCTTCTACTTTTCCAATTAAATAATCTTCATAATTAGAAGTACTAATAGTTGTATATTTATTTTCATACATTTTTGTATATTTTAGAATGTCATAATATCCCATATAATTAGTATCTTTATCTTTATAAATTAAACCAATTAACTTATCTTTATTAGTAACTAATTTATAAGTTTAAAGATCTG
>CANRHS010000114.1 GCA_947630495.1 uncultured Bacilli bacterium
GATAATACTCCAAATACTAAAATTATTAATTTACCTCTTTTAATAAACTTATCATCATTTTTATTCATATATTACTCCTTCTTTAATTAGTTTAAACATATTTATAATTAATATGTCTATCTATTCTAATTAAATTAATTATAATATATTTTCAGCCTATTGTCCACCCTTTTTAACCAATTTATTAAAACAATGAGACAATAAATTTGGTGGTAAATATATGGAAAATAACTTTAAATTTTGTCGAGAAGATTTAAAATTAACTCAAGTAGAATTAGGAAAAGTATTAAATGTTCATAGAAAAACTATCTCCAATTGGGAAAACTCAATTGATCCTATCTCTTTAGAAAAATTAGTTATGTTTTGTAATTTATATAATTATTCATTAGATTATGTAGTTGGTTTAGAAAGAAAGAATACCAATACTAATTCTAAGAAAATTATATTAAATAAAAATGAGATTGGTTTAAGACTTAAAGAATTAAGAAAAAGTCTTAAACTATCTCAACTTGAATTTGCAAATAAATGTGGAATTGCTCAAAAAACATATAGTAATTACGAAACAGGACTTACTTTAGTAACTGTTACTAATTTGTATGCAATATGTAAAACTTATAATATATCGATGGATTATTTAATAAGAGGAATAGTTAAAGAAAAAGTTAAGATATAATTCGACTTCATAAGTCCACATGCATAAACAACAGACTTCAAAATCCCATAAAAAGCTATAAACATATTTTAGTAATCTCTTCACTATTTTCTTCTTTTTATATTATCAAAATAAGAAAATTTTGAACAAACTACTAAATCATTAAACTCTAACTTATTTCCCTTCTCTTTATCTTTACTTTTTATATTATTAACTAAATCTACCAATAAACCTATTTTCAAATAATATAAATATCTATTTACTCCTTCATTATAAACTTCTACTTTTAAATTATCTACAATAACATAATAAATATTTAAATCTTTTATCTTAGTTATATCAATTACTTCTTTAATTAATAAATCTTCATTATAAGTAACATAACCATTTTTATTAACAATTAAGATTAAATAATTATTATATAATCTTTTACAAACTAAATACCTACTATATGCTTTCATAAACCCTCTAAATAATTATCAATTATTTTTATAATCTTTATATTACTAGCATATTTAAAACTATAAAGATAGGTATTAATACTACAAAAGACTTTTTCAAAATCAACTTTATCATTTTTATATAAATAATTAAGTTCTTTAATTCTTCTTTTTACTTTCTTAATAGTATCCCCTTTTATCTTAAGAATCGTTTTTTTACCATCTAAGAAAAAACGATATCCAAGAAAAGAAAAACCTTCATGAATTGATACTATATTAGTCTTTTTAGCATTAACATCTAATTTATATTTATTTTTTAATATTACTTTAATTTTCTCTAAACAGCTACTCAAATACTCTTTATCATGATGAATAATCACTATATCATCCATATAATGAACCATATATTTAAGATGTAAATCATGAACAATATAATGATCTAATTCATTTAAAAAGAAAATAGACAAGAACTGACTAGTCATAGCACCTAACCCAAGTCCTTTTCCTTTCTTGTATCTTGGTAAATCAAGAATTTTTTCTTTATCATAACTTCTTTTTGTAATCATCTTCATACTCTCTTTATCAATACAATCATTTATATAAGAAGAATCAGTACTATCAATTACTCTTTCAATAAGTTCAAATTCTTGCTTTTCTAATTTATCTTTAAGTAATCCCTTTAATACTTCATGATCTATATTATAAAAATATTTCTTTATATCAATTTTTAATACATAAAAATCATCATACTTCTTATTCTTTTCAATATATTCTTTAACTAGTTTAATACCAAAATCAAGACCATACCCTTCTCTTGTTGCAACAATTCTTCTATCTAAATACTTATCTAATTTAGGAATTAAAACATATCTTGCTAAATAATGATTAATAACTTTATCTATAATATTTAAAGACATAACTATTCTATATTTAGGTTCTTTAATAATAAAAATATTATACCTTGAGGGATAATATATATTATTACTTAAAATATTATAAATACAACAAGTATTAGCAATTTTATTCTTCTCATAAGAAAATACTTTTCTCTTATTACGACAATTCTTACTAATTTCTTTATCATAAATTAATTTAATTTTACTAAAATCAACTTTCATAAAAATAATTCCTTTGCTTTATAATTTACTAAATATAATTTACTTCCTAAATCAATACATTTACTTTCACTTATAATTCTTTTTTCATAACTTATTTCAAGAAAGAAATCTAACATACAAATAGATATATTAAGCATTTTTTTATCTTTTAGCTTTATATATTTATATAAATTTAAAAATTCTTTTTTAATTCTTATAACTAATTCATAATATTTTTTAGGATAATTAACAAGATAATAATCCCAAATATCATTTAATTCATTAAGAATATCTAATATATTATTCATCTAACACCTTTATAATATAATTTAAAATATCATCCAACTGTTCTTCATTAGCATTTTTAATTTTATCTAGAATAATTGAATAAAAATTCTCTTTCTGATTCTTTGCTAAACCAAGTTCTAGATATTTCTTATAATTATTTAAATTCTTAAAATCAACTGAATTATCTTCTCCTACTATTTCATAATTAATCTTGTTTTCTTCTAAAACATTTATAACTTTATCTAAAGCACTTTTAGGAAATCCAACTTTAGCTTTAATTATTTTATAATCAAAGAAATAATTTAAAATATAACAATCATTATCAAATACAGAACAAAAATTACCACTTATTCTAATTCTAACTTTATTATTATCAGTCATTTTATATTACCTCCATATCTTAAAGTAGTAAAAATAACAACTCCAAAAAACTATACAACTATTGTAACAATTGGTACGTATACCAAAGTACATTGTATCTACATTCTGATTTCAAAGAATCAAGGAATAGGAATGTCCTTTACACATACATACTGAACCTTAATCCTAGTATTCAAGCTATAAAGGGCTGGGCGCGCCCCGTTGTTGTTATTAGCGTTATTGTTGTTCACATTCCCATCACTATTCCAGTTAGCGACATTGTTAGAGTTGTTGGAAGAGGGCGACAAGAACCACAGGCGCCAAATTACAAAATCCTATTTCCCTATAAAAAGAACTGCATTTTTACTACTTTAAAATACTAGGCTTTTTCTAAATCAGACTTAATCCAAGCATTAAGAGATTTATTTATATCATTTAGTTTCATAAACAAACTTGCTGATGTTTTCTTGGTAATTATTGATTTATTATAGGCAAAATCTATATAATATCTAATTATCTCAATTTTAGCCAATGCTTTTTTTTGAATTAACAACCTTTCACCTTTTTCACTATAGTTAGCATAATATATTGTTTCTAATAAATCTAAACTATCATTAACTAAATTATTTCTATATTCTTGATATTTTTTAGGAAAATTAATTAGTATATCTAAAACTTCTAAATTAAATTCTTTAATTTTCTTAGCTATTATAAATCTATCTTGGTTCATTTTTACCACTACCTTTATTATATATAAATATGCTCCCAGTCTTAGGCTACCAGCCTAAAACTGGGACTCCTGATTTCTTTCACCGAAAGAAATCAGTTTAACAATATTTTTCTAATATTTATTTCTTTACTTATCCACGTATCAAGTTTGGCTGTCCCCCTCGGACTTCGCCCTCGATGGGACTCAGCTTGTCAATGTGAATGGTGTTGTCGAAGTTCCTTCTCCCCCATTTATCGTTACGGTTGATTTCAGATAAAGGGCTGGGCG
>CANRHS010000115.1 GCA_947630495.1 uncultured Bacilli bacterium
CCAGAAGGAAATATCAACAATAATTATAATAGTAATTATTTAGATACGAAGAAGTATTTAAGTCAAGAAGGGTACCTTGATTACATAATGCCCCAAATCTATTTTGGCTTTTTAAATGAAAATCGTCCTTTTACCAAAACAATTGAAGAATGGAACAATTTGATTAAAGTTGATGGTATTAAATTAATACCCGCTCTTGCTTTGTATAAAAGTGGTGAAGAAGATAAGTATGCTGGTTCTGGTCTTAAGGAGTGGCAAGAACATAATGACATCTTAAAAAGACAAATAATTTATGCTCGTAATCTATCACATTATCAAGGCTTTACTTTATTCCGTTATGATTATTTTTACAATAGTTCTAAACAAAATAAAAATACTCTTTCGGAAGTTGAAAATGTTCGTAATATCATAAAAAAATGAATACCTATATAGGTATTTTCTTTTGCTTGTGTTAAAATATAATTTGAAAGATGTGATAGTATGAAGTTAGACTTTTTACAAAGTAATAGTGTTATAATTGTTCCTTCTTCTTTAAAGTTGTTAATTTTAAAAGAAGTAAGTAGGGATAAAGAACTATTTAATATCAAGTATATGACGCGTGAAGAATTCATTGAGAAAAGTACTTTTTCATATGATGAGCGAGCCATTTTATATTTAATGGATAAATATGGTTATGATTCTGATGTCATTAAAACGATGATATCTAATATGTATTATGTTGAAGATAAAGATTATAGTAATGCTAAATTAAATGATCTCGTTAAGTTGAAAAAAGAATTGTTAGAGGAAAATCTTTTAGTTACTGATAAACTATTTTCTAAATATTTAGAGAATAAAAAGATTTTTGTATATGGTTATTTTTATGTCGATAATATTTTTAAAAAGTATTTATCAAAGTATGACTATGAAATAATTTCTGATGATGCAAGTGAAGCTAATTCTAAAGTTGTTTATGAAGCAAAGACTATTGAAGAAGAGATGGAGTTTCTTTTTAATAATATTGGTGAACTATTAAATAATGGCATTGATATTGATAAAATAAAGATTGTCAATTATTCAGATAAATATTCTAATGTTCTTTATAAATTAGCTAATTTCTTTAATATTCCTGTTGAAGAAAAAGGTTACGCTATTTATGGAACAAAAATAGTTCAAGAATATTTAAAGCATTTATTGGATAGTAAAAGTATTTTAGATAGTTTTAACTATATTAAAGATAAGTATGGTGATGAATCTTCTTCTAAGATAATTTCTCTAATTCAAAAAATATCTAATAAGTATAATGACTTAGATTATTCTTTTAAAAGTATTTATACTTTAATTAAAAAAGATTTTCAAAAGAGTACGGTTAAAGATAAAGATTATTTACATAAAGTATCTTTAATGGAAATGAATGCTAAACTTTTTCAAAGTGATGATTATGTCTTTTTAATCGGTTTTAATCAAAATGAATTACCAAAGTTATATAGTGATGAAGACTATTTATGTGATTTAGAAAAGAATTTATTAGGTATTGAGGACTCGGTTTTAAAAAATAAAATAGAGAAAGATAGAGTCTTATCTTTTATTAATAATGTCACTAATTTAAAGATGTCTTATCCTTTAAGTCATTTATCTAATGAATATCATCCATCTAATTTAATAAGTGAAAATGGTTTTAAAGTTGAAAAAATTAATTTATCTAGTAATACTAGTTATTCTAAAAAATATGCTAGTATGAAACTTACTAAATATTTAGATGATTTTATTAAATTTGGAACTATTGATAATAATTTATACAAGTATTATAGTAATTACAAAATAGATTATTTAACTTATGATAATAAATTTACAGGTCTTAGAAAAGAACATCTACTTAAAAAGATTGATAATAAATTAGTATTATCTTATTCCGCTATTAATAATTATAATAAGTGTCATTTTCGTTATTATATTGAAAACATTATGAAATTAAATAAATATGAAGAGACTTTTTCTATTAAAGTTGGTAACTTATTTCACTATTTATTAAGTATTTGTTTTCAAGAAGATTTTGATTTAGATAAAGAGTGGGAAGAATATCTTAAAAAGTTGACATTAGATGATAAGGAACAAGTTCTATTATTGAAGTTAAAAGATGAGTTTTCTTTAATTTTAGATTTTGTTAAAAATCTTCATCAAGAGACTGGCTTAATTAATAGTCTGATGGAACACAAAGTCTACATTGATAAAAGTCGTGATGTCGAAGTTGGTTTCATGGGTGTCATTGATAAGTGTATGTATAAAGAAAAGAATGGTGAGACTCTCATCAGCATTATTGATTATAAGACGGGAACACCTAGTACCGATTTGTGTAAGGTGGCCTATGGTATCGATATTCAGTTACCGATTTATTGGTATTTAGTTAAAAAGGGAAATATTTTTGATAATAGTAAATTTGTCGGTTTTTATCTTCAAAAAATTTTACATGGTGAACTAAAACGTGATGATAAAAAAAGTTATCATGAAGTTAAATTGGACAATTTAAAATTAGTTGGTTATTCAACTAATGATCAAAGTCGTTTAGAAGTATTTGATCCAACTTATGAAAAGAGTTCTTATATTAAAGGAATGACTGTTAAAAAAGATGGGGAGTTTGCGTCTTACGTCAAAGTTCTTGATGATAAGACCCTTGACTTATTAGTAGAATATATCGATAAAATAATTGAAGAAAATATTACATCAATTTTAGAAGGGGACTTTTCAATTAATCCAAAACAGTTACAAGATGAAGTAATTGGTTGTAAGTATTGTAAATATAATGATATTTGTTATCGTCGTAATGAAGATATTTTAAAACTTAAATATTATGAAGATTTATCTTTCTTAGGTGGAGGTGAAAATAATGAGTAATTGGACCAAAGAACAACAAGAAGCAATCAATAAAGAGGGATCTAATATCATTGTTTCCGCTGGGGCTGGTAGTGGAAAAACGGCTGTTTTAACAGAAAGAGTAATTCGTAAATTAAAGAGTGGAACAAATATCAATGAAATACTTATTTTAACTTTTACGAATGCTGCTTCTTACGAAATGAAAGAACGTATTCGTGATGCCATAGCGGAAGATTCTTCCTTAAAAAAACAATTAGATTTAATTGATGGATCTTACATAACAACTTTTGATAGTTTCAGTTTATCCATCGTTAAAAAATATCATTATTTATTAAATATTCCACGAGATGTATCCATTATTGATAATAGTATTATTTATAATGAAAAAGTAAAACTTCTCAATGCCATAATGGAAGAACATTATCACTTAAAAGATGTTGACTTTCTTAAATTAATAAGTGATTTTTGTATAAAAGATGATAAAGATATTTTTGATTATATTATTAAGATAAATGATAAAATGGATCTTTTAATGGATAAAGAAGAATTTCTTAATTCTTATATAGATAAATATTATGATATTGATTTCATTAATAAAAACATTGATGAATATATTGAAGAAGTTAAAAAGAAATTTTTCGCGGTTAAAGAAAGTTGTTCTAATCTTTTGTCTCTTTCTGAAAATAATTTTTATGATGATGTCTTAGCTCTAAAAAATAAATATGATAGTGCTTTGAGTTATGAAGATATTTATAACGTTTGTAAAGAGAGTATACCAAGACTTCCTAGAGGAAGTTCAACAGAATTAAAAGAAGCTAAGGAAGATTTGAGTAACGCTCTTAGTGAGTTAAATAAATATATCAATTTACCAACT
>CANRHS010000116.1 GCA_947630495.1 uncultured Bacilli bacterium
GTTGCTTTTTTATTTTTTTACCCCACTAAACCTCGTAGAGGGGGCATTTATTTTACCCCACTAGAAATTGTAGAGCCAAAATAAATTTTAAAATTTTATTGTTGTTATTATAACCTATTTTATCTCCTTTGGCTACTTTATTTTTTCCAAATTCTCGATTTATTGGTGCAAAAAATTTATAAATTAACAACTTTCTCTTGAAACATAGTACCATTTATTTTGATAGGAATATCAAAGTATTTTCTTTTCTTATTTAAATATTCTAATATTTCTTTATAACACTTCTTAATTAAATCAGTTTCTTTTTGAATTCCTTGATAACTACCTATTATAATTCTTACTATATAATTATCTTTTTCAACAATACTAACTTCACCTATTACAGTTTGATATGTATAATAATACTCCATTATTTAGTTAAAACCTTAGAACCCTTATATTCTTTATAAATTCTTTTAACTTCTTCTATATCTATTATTTCTTTTCTATTTTTAATATCAAAGATACTTTCTACTTCATCATTTTTAGAAACTCTAAAAACATAATCATTATTCCAAGTATAAGAACCACTATAATCTCCTGTTCCTTTTAAATACCCAAAACTATAACAATCTTTTAAATCACATATAATATCACCATATGATCTTAAAGGTGATTCAGATTCTGATAATCTAATACCAAGTAAAGTATTATTATTAATTTCTCTAATTGTATAATAATCACCATATTTCTTTAAATCAGGATAAAGTTCAATAAAAGCATCATTTCTTATTCCTCTTTCTTCTAAGAAAGTTTCTAAAAAGTCAATATCAAATGGAAATAACTTATTAATATAGGCTCTAAATCTTGACATAGCATCTTTTCCATGTTCATCTAATCTAATTGTATCCCTGATAGTACCATCTACTTTACTTCTTATTTCACGTCCCGCATGATCGGTTACAATTAAAACTTTATTATAAGAATTATCTGCATAAGCAATTAACTCAATATCTTTAGTTTTAAGAGCATTATTAGTAACTTCAACTTTATAAGAATAATAACTTCCTAAATATTTATATAATTCACTTTTATTTTCTAATCTTATAGTTACATGTTCTAAAACACTACCACTTGTAACATCAGTTTTAAAGTCTAATTTTAATTCTTTATCATTAATAGAAAAAGACATAACACCAGTTAAAGCACTATATAAACTTAAATAAGGACTATCTCCTAAATCCATTTCTATGAAGATTCGATTATCCCAATCTTGAATTTGAAATTTATAAATAAAATCTTTCTCCTTAATATTTCTTTTTCTTTTAAAATTAAAATATTTATAATTAATTGTTGTTAAATAAAACTTTTCATTATCTTCTTCTATTTCTTCAATCTTTCCAACTTTTTCTTCATCTTTATATAATTCTAAAATATTATTATTTTTAATAACTTTTAATTTTAATAATTTAATTAATTTATTTTCATATTCCATTTATACCACCCTTACTTAATTATTTTTTTCATTATATTATATATTTTATTAATAGATAGTCCCATGATTGCATAGTAATCTCCTTGTATTTCTTTGATGTGTTTTGAGAATATTCCTTGAATTGCATAACTTCCTGCTTTATCATAGGCTTCATTCGTATCTAAATAATTATTTATTTCTTCATTACTTAGTTTATCAACCATAACTTTTGCTTTGGAATAATCTTGATATTCTTCAACATTATCATTTTCTACTTTAAAGATATGGAAAGTTGTAATAACTTCATGAGTTTTATTATTTAACTCATTTAACATTGAATAAGCGTCCAACCTATCTTTAGGTTTACCAAAGACTTTATCACCCATGACAACGATTGTGTCTGAACTAATAATTATCCTATCTCCAGAAGTTCTCTTTAATACATTTAATCCTTTTTCATAACTTATATTTGTACAATTTTCAAGAGGACTTAAATCTTTATTCCAAGTCTCATCACAATTTGATTCCATGACTTCAAAGTCATAACCTAATCTATCAAGAAGTTCTCTTCTTCTAGGAGACTTAGATGCTAAAATTATTTTCATTTGACTGAAACTCCTAGATACTCTTTAATAGCAGAAGCAATTTTGTCAGGACAAGATGTACCCCTTCCATGGCAATCAATCCCTTCAAGTTTATCTACAACATCTTTTAATTTCATTCCTTTTACTAAACTTCTAATTCCTTTTAAATTACCTTCACAGCCGTTTGTAACTTCAATATCTTTTAAGGTATCCCCTTCAATCATTAACTTAATATTAGTTGAACAAACACCCTTTGGTTTATAATTAAATTCTATCATACTGCCCTCCTCTAGATATTTTAACATATGAAGCTAAATAATACTAGTAATTTTTACAATTTTTTATTATATAATTAAATGGATAGCCTATGAAAAATTTTGAACTTTTATTAATTAGTATTGCTCTTGCTATGGATGCATTTTCAGTTTCTGTTTGTAAAGGATTAACAATGAAGTATAAATTTAAAAGAAATAGTTTTATTATTGCTACTTCTTTTAGTTTATTTCAAATGTTAATGCCATTAATTGGTTATTTTTTAGGTTCTAAGTTAAGTAAATCTTTAATTGATTTTAATCATATAATTGCTTTTGTTTTATTATTTGTAATTGGTTTTAATATGATTAGAGAAGCATATCATGATGAAGAAACGAAAAATGGTCTTAGTATCTCTGAATTAATTTTTTTAAGTTTTGCGACTTCAATTGATGCAATGGCCGTTGGTATTACGTTTTCATTCTTTGATGTTAATTTAAAACTTGCAATTATCATGATAGGAATATGTGCTTTTATATTCTCCTTCTTAGGTGTAATACTTGGTCGCCTAATTGGTAATAAGTTTGAAAAGAAAGCCGAAGTATTTGGAGGTGTTGTCTTAATTTTAATTGCTTTTAAAATATTACTTGAACACTTTCTTTAATTATTTTTTCCTTGTTTCAATTTTTATTTTTTTACCAATATAAGCAATGTCTATTTCCGTTACATTAAATTCTTTAACACTTTCAATATAGCCTTTTTTCTCTATTTGACTAAAAGAATTTTCGATTGTTTTATCAAAACCAAATCTCGTTGCTGATTTAAGTTCTATAATATAGGCGTTATTAGTACTATTATTAATTGGTTTTAATACTAAATCATATCTTCCTTCACCTGATTCACGATTACTAGTAATTTCAAAGACTCGATTTGTTGAATCATACAAAAGTCCCATCACAAATCCATGATAAAAGTTTTCTCCCTTTTGATTTTTAGGTACATCATAATAACTAAAACCACTTTGAACAATACTTTTAAAACTATCTTTAAATTTATCTATATCTCCGTCCTTTAATATTTCAGCAAAATCTATTTCATCTTCTTTAATATCATTTAACCAAGTTTTAGCCATATTTTCTAAATTTTCTCTAACTTCTAAATTAGGTATTTTTAAAGTTACATCATTAGGGTTATTAATAAATTTAATTGGAGTTAAATAACCAGTTAATAAGAATAAAGTCCAAATCGTATTTTTATTTGCTTTTAAATTTTTTAAATCCATGAATATATCTAAAAC
>CANRHS010000117.1 GCA_947630495.1 uncultured Bacilli bacterium
CTCCTTCTATTCTATATAATTATATCATAGATTTTTTTGCGAAGAAATTTTTAGTAATTTTACTCTTTTTTGCTGATTTTGATAATTATAATTGACTTTTTAGAACTTTAATGATATTATTTACTTATAAATTTTGGGGTTAACCCTAAGGAGGAGTTTATGAGAGAATTTACAGAACAAGAATTAGTTAGAAGAGGAAAAGTGGATGAGATTAGGAAATATTGTAATCCTTATCCTGAAAAATATGAAGTTAATTATTCTTTAAAAGAAGCAAGCACACTTCCTGATGAAACTAAAGATGTAAAAGTTGCAGGTAGAATTGTCTTCATGAGAAAGATGGGTAAGATGAGTTTTCTTAAAATAAGAGATTTAGAAGGAGATTTACAATTATCAATTAAAATAGATATGGTTGGAGAAGAAAAATATAGTTTCTTTAAAACTTTAATTGATGTTGGAGATTTTATAGGAGCAGAAGGGGAGATATTTACAACTCAAACAGGAGAAAAGACTTTAAGATGTAGTGATTTTACTTTCCTTGGTAAAGCCTTAAAACCACTTCCTGAAAAGTTTCATGGTGTAACTGATCCTGAAATTTGTTATAGAAATCGTTATCTTGATTTAATTATGAATGAAGATACAAGAAAGAGATTCTTATTAAAATATGAATTTATTAAAGAAATAAGAAGATATTTAGAAGATAATAATTATATTGAAATAGAAACTCCAGTTTTATCTAATAAAGCAAGTGGTGCAAGTGCTAGACCTTTTATTGCTCATCATAATGCACTTGATATAGATGTTTATTTAAGAATTGCACCTGAGACTTATTTAAAAAGAGCAGTTGTTGGAGGATTTACGAAAGTATTTGAATTTGCTAGATGTTTTAGAAATGAAGGAATAGATGCAACCCATTTACAAGACTTTACAATGTTAGAAGGATATGCTGCTTATTATAATTATAAAGATAATATGGTATTCCTTGAAAATATGTTAAAAACAGTTATTGAAAAAGTATTTGGTTCTTTAAAGATAACTATTAATGATAAAGAAGTAGATTTATCTAAGAAATGGGAGTCTGTATCATTTAGAGATTTAATCTTAAAATATTCAGGTATTGATATTAAAGAAGTTAATACTAAAGAAGAATTATTAAAAGCAATTAAAGATAAAGATATTAAGTTTGAAACTGAAGATAATATTGAAGATTTAGGATATGGTAATTTAGTAGATGCTTTATATAAGAAAGTAGCAAGACCTAATTTAATTGAACCAGTTTTCTTAGTAGAACATCCAATTGAATTATCACCTTTAGCAAGAGCAAATGATTTAGATAAGACTTTAACAGATAGATTCCAATTAGTAATAAATGGAGCTGAAATTATCAATGCTTATTCAGAGTTAGTTGACCCAGTTGATCAAGAAGCAAGATTACTTCATCAAGCAGAACTTAAAGCAAATGGTGACATGGATGCTATGATGATGGATTATGATTATATAAATGCTATGGAATATGGTATGCCTCCTATTTCTGGTTGGGGTATGGGAATTGATCGAGTACTTCAAGTATTAAATGGTGTTCCTAATATTAAAGATAATATCTTATTCCCACTTATGAGACCTGAAGATAAATAATAAGTATTTACTTTACATGAATTTATGTAAAGCAAATATTTTTTTAACCGAAACTATTGATTATTTGAAAATTTATGATATCATGTATATATAGGATAGGAAAGGAAGTGACCCTTCATGACAAGCAAAAATATATGTAATGTATCAATAAATAAAGTTAGCAATCAGTTTACTATGGGGGGGGTTACTACTAACTTATCACAAAATATAAAATTAATAAAATATAACAAGTTAAGACATAGCAAAGTAGTATGTTAATACTATCTTTTCTGTGTCTTTTTAAAAAAGACTTGAAAAGTCCAAGAAGTTGTTATATAATATTATTAGAATAGTGAACCATATAAAGGAGGAAAAGAAGAATATGGAAAACAAATATTTAAAAAAGAGAAAATGGGTAATACTAGGAGCAGTATTATTGGTATTAACTTTAACCATAACAGGAACCTATGCCTTATGGAATTATTTTAAGGTTAGCGAAAATCAAGAACTCGTTGCGGGAGAAATTTATATGAAGTATGCAGAAGGAAGTACTTCAATAAATATAACAAATGCAATGCCAACAAACACATATGATTCAAATCAAGTATTTGAGTTTACAATCGAAGGAAAGAATACCTATACAAAACCAATCTGGTATGAAATAGTAATAAAACATGGGGATGATCACGAAACAAGAAAAACAAGAATACCAGATGAGTTCTTAAGATTTAGATTAACTGAACAATTACCAGAAGGAGAAGAAACTGAAGTAGTAAAAGAAGGAAAGTATGAAGATTTTTCTAAAGGAAAAACAATCTGGGTAAATACAATAGCAGCAAATACAAGAGCAGATACAAAGATAACATATAAGTTATATATGTGGGTATCAAGTGAAATGCATCTAGGAGCAGGAGATGATGCAAGTACATCAGATATGGATATGACAACATGGAATACAGATGCGTTTGCTAGTGTAAAGGTATCGGTCAATGGAGACTTCAATGAAAAAGAATTAGAAGCAGAACCAGAACCCCCAACAACAGGAGTAGAACAATTAAAAGAGAAATTAGGAACAGATGGGCTAGTCGGAGTAAAAGAAGATAATACAAAGACAACATCAAAAGATGACGAAGTAAGGGAATATAGATATTCAGGCCTTGGAGCAAAGAATTATGTAACATTTAATGACGAAAAATGGCGAATAATCGGAATCTTCAAAGACGACGCAGGGCAAGAACATATGAAAATAGTAAGAGATGAGGTATTAAAAAGAGATGTATTTCCAGCAACTTACACTGCAAATGGAGAAACATTTAATATTCAGTATACAAGTAGTGGAGATTATGCATATTGGGATAAACCAACATCGGGCTCATATTATAATAACTGGGGAGAAGCAGGATTGATGTATTGGTTAAATTCCTTAGGAACAACAGATGGATATTTGAAAACATTAAGTACGACAGCACAAGGAATGATAGAAGAAACGAAATGGTATTTGGGAACATTATATTACAATAGTGGATTTAAAATAACACCAGCAGAAGCCTATGAACAAGAAAGAGATGTAAAAAGTTGTAATGGAAATACTGGAAGTAGTGCAACAGCAAGTGGATGTAGGGTATGGGCAAATAATGCAGCAACGTGGACCGGAAAAGTAGGATTAATGTATCCAAGTGATTACGGATTTAGTGCGGATAGTAGTAATTGGACAACGACAACATTATATGATTATGATGGAACAGCAAAAGATACGAGTTGGCTACAAAAAGAGGCCAACCATTCGAATTACGAATGGCTCTTGTCGCCCTCGTCCGATGGCTCGAGGTATGTCGCTAGCTGGGACCGTAGTGGTCGTGTGCGCAACGGCATTGCGGATACCTACCTCGGCGCTCGCCCAGCCCTTTATCTGAAATCAACCGTAACGATAAATGGGGGAGAAGGAACTTCGACAACACCATTCACATTGAC
>CANRHS010000118.1 GCA_947630495.1 uncultured Bacilli bacterium
AAGTAGATATCCATCATCAGTTATTTCATAATCTGCTTTTGTAATTGATTTTAGAATTTCTAAAAATTTATCTCTTAATAGATAAAATTTATTTTCTGGTTTATCAATATCTAATCTTCTCATAACTTCATAAACTACTTCATTTGGAGTATTAAAAAATCTCGTATCAAAGTAACTTCCTCTTTCTCCATCAGCAACTGTATAACTACCATATTGTCCTTTAATTACAATACCACATTCTATATAAAGATTAAAAGAATAAAATATACCCTCTTTATCACATTCATATAATTTTAATAAAGCATCTATATAATTAAAATACTGCTTATCTTCCATAAATATCACTTCCTTATAACTTTATCTTTAGGTCTTTTTACTAATAAAGTTGCTATTAAGAATTGCATTTTATTATCTAATTCTTCTATTGGTATTGCTTTATTATTTAGTTCTACAATAATAAAAATAGCTATCATTTCTAAAGATTCATAATCAAAATGTTTACTAATTTCCGGAATTGTTTTTAAAAAGTTTTCATTTTTTAATAATTTCTCTACATAATCAATATTCTTTTCTAAGAATTCATCTCTTATTCTTTCATAATCAGTAGTTTTATAACTAATCCCAGACATATCTAAAGCAGCATAAACAGCTTCATTTGGTGTATTAACTATTTTTATACAATGATAATGTCCTTTTTCTCCTATTGCAACCATATAACTATCATCTTTTTCTAAGATACAAATTGTACATTCACCATAAGCTCCAATACTATAACAATCTAAATCAGTATATAAGTTAATTAAAGTTTCAATATATTTATAATGATTATTTTCTTTTTCCATATAAGATTCCTTTCAAGTTTATTATATAGTTTATTATTAGTTTATGCAATAGTTTGACATAAAAGTTTACATAGAAAAACAAGTTAGGTCTTACTAACTTGCAATCCATCATTATTGTTCAAGTTGTAATTCGTATTATCTCGGATCCGAGATAATACAATGTCGTCACTTAACGGAGGTGTTATTTATGGATACCCGCAAATTTGACTTTGATAGTTTTCCTATGAAATTAAGTGGAAAAACAGTTATTTACATCTGTCCAAAATGTAAGCACAGATTTGAAGCACCTACCCTAGCTGTTTTAGAATTTGAGCAAGAAGATGAGTGGAATGGTCTTCCTATTTCTACTCCACCCTATGCTACTTGTTCTAAATGCCATAATTCCAAATGTGTGCCTATAGAGTATAAATCAAAAAGAGGGTATCATTATATTTATAAGGAAGAAAATTAATTAATATCAAATATGTATCAAAATAACAAGATTTAAACTCTTGATTTTTGTGTTGCATTTGATACTAAAACTTTTACCATTTTTTCTACGGACTTTCCTATTATACAAAAAAGAATAGATTACTCTATTCAATTGCAGTTATTTCAACTTGATAAACTCCATTAGGACTATTAACATCAACTGTATCTCCGACTTTACTACCTAATAAAGCTTGAGCTATTGGACTTTCGTTTGAAATCTTAGCTTCAAATGGATCAGCCTCTTGACTACCAACGATTTGGTATTCGTCCTCTTCTCCATCATCGACATATTTTATTTTAACTTTATTTCCAATACTAACTTTACTATTGTCGACATTTTCGATGATTGAAACATTTTCAAGTATTTGCTCGATCTTTTTAATTCTTCCTTCAAGTTCTGCTTGTTCATTACGAGCAGCATCATACTCAGCGTTTTCTGATAAATCGCCCAAAGCTCTAGCCTCTTTAATAGCCTTAATATTAGCTGGACGTTTTACATTTATTAAATCATCTAATTCTTTCTTTAAATCTTCATATCCTTCTTGAGTTAAATAAACAGTTTTTTTTGTCATTTTGCACCTCCAATTTAAAAACTCCTTATCATTATATTATATTTATTTATAAATGTCAAGATATTTTTTAGTATTAAATTTAATACTAAATTATATGTATATTATAGTTATATATACCTAAATTAAGTTAAGTAGGCTTTCCTTAACATTGAATAAATTGGTAAATCAATATCTAACTTCATTTTGATAATTGCATCTGCTTGATTAGCAACTTCAATAACTTCATTTTTGTCATTATATAAATTAGTTACTTCTAAACTAATTATATCCATATTAGGAGTAATAAATTCTACTTTATCTCCAATTTTAAAATAGTTTCTTTGTCTAATTGTATAGATATTATCTTTCTTTTCTAAAATAATTCCTAAATAGTCTTGATTAGATATTTCTTGTCTGCCTGTATAGTATTGATCATCTAAACTTGCTTCTTTAAAATAGAAATGCGTACTATTTTCTCTGTTAGATACTCTAGATAATATCTTTAGTTCTTTTTCTAATAAATCGTCGGTTAAGTTATCTTCGTAGATAGCATCGATTAATCTTCTATATGATGATAAAACTACGGCTAAATAGAAAGGTGAACGCATTCTTCCTTCAATTTTAAAACTTTTTATACCAAGTTCGATCATATCTTTTAAGTAAGATGCCATATTCAAATCTTTTACAGCCATTGAGAATCTTTCATCTTCCGAATCTATATCAAAGCAAAACCTACAAACTTGAGCACAACCGCCTCTGTTTGAATCTCTATTCGTGAAATAATTTGATAAAACACAACGACCACTTACAAAAGTACACATAGCTCCATGAATAAATACTTCAATATCCATGCCAGTTTTCTCGATTATCTCCTTTATTCCTTCTCTATCAACTTCTCTGGCTAAGACAACTCGATCTACTTTTTCTTCTTTTAAGAAGTTAACACTTAAATAGTTAGTTACACTTGCTTGAGTACTTAAATGAACTTCAACCTTGAAATTACTTTTAATATAACGAACTAAAAATAAATCACTGACAATAAAAGCATCAATTCCAGAGTCTACTACCGATTTTATATAATCATAAACACCTGTAATATCCTCATTATGAAAAACAATATTAAGTGCTAAATAAACTCTTTTT
Source organism: uncultured Bacilli bacterium (assembly GCA_947630495.1). Classification (GTDB taxonomy): domain Bacteria; phylum Bacillota_I; class Bacilli_A; order RF39; family UBA660; genus RUG591. The sequence goes on from CANRHS010000118.1 coordinate 3,008, forward strand.
CCTAAGTTATGAGCAAACTTACAACCTTCTTTAATATCACTTATACTAAAGTTATTAGCATTAGCTCTTAAACTATAATCTTGCCCTCCAATATAAACAGCATCAGCCCCATATATACAGGCAATCTTTAATCTTTCTAAGTCTCCAGCGGGAGACAACAATTCTACTTTTTCCATTTACTTCACCTTATATGTTGTCTTTAAATAAAAGAAACCATCATTAGTACCAATTAAATTATTCATCTTACTTATTAAATCCTTATCACTTAATTTATTATCTAAATTAAGTTTATATAATCCTAATATTTCTAAGAATAACTTATCATCAATTAAATTATTATCTAATATAGCATATTCTATTTTATTTTTTAGTTCAAGAAATGCTTTAGTTCCATTTAAAATATCATAAGTTAAAATATTAGTTCCTTTATCTGTTTCTTTTAAATAATATTGTTTATCTTTACCATGTTCTTTAATAATATGAATATCTTTAGTAGAACCATTTTTTTTATTAAAAATTCCATTTTTAATATTATCATTTAAATAAAA
>CANRHS010000119.1 GCA_947630495.1 uncultured Bacilli bacterium
TCTTCAACGGGACCATTTCTAAATATATAATGAGTTAAGGCTTTAGCAATCCAATCAATATTTTCTTTACCCATAAGCCTTTTCTTAGCATTATTATTTAATTCTTGCATCATACTAGAGTTTTCATCAAAAAAATCTTTAATAATTGAAGATTGAATAGTAATATCCCATTTTCGTCTTTTACTAGCAACTGCTGACATTGAAACATCATACAATTCTGCTATCATTCTATCAGTTATTCTTTCTTTATGAAATAATTCTTCTAATTGTTCTTTACTTATTTCTTTCCAATTCAATTTTTCCTTTTCTTTTTTTCTTAATAATTCTTCATACGTATACATATTACCTACTTTAAACATCAATATATAGAAAAACCCTTGCTAAACAAGGGGTAATTTCAAACTGGGATGGAATAAGGGGATCGAACCCTTGCATACCAGAGCCACAATCTGGCGTGTTAACCACTTCACCAATTCCATCAGAACAATAGATATAATACCATAAAATTCACAATATAGCAAGAAATTTTCAAATTTTTTCAAAAAAATATTAATTTTTTCTAAAAAGTATGGTATAGTCTTATTGTATGAAAAGAGGTAATTATGAATATAGGTATAATTGGAACAGGAGCTTTTGCAATAGCACTTGCTTCTATCTTAGAAAATAAAAATGTTAATATTACTATGTGGACAGCAATAAATTCCGAATATGAAGAATTAGTTAGTACCCATCAAAATAAAAAGGCCTTAGAATATGTTTTAGATAATAAAATAAATTTTACAATGAATATTAAAGATTTAGTAGAACAAAATGATACTATTATCTTAGCAATTCCTGCTAAATTCTTGGATACAACCGTTAATTCTATGAAAGAATATGTTAATAATCAACAAATTTTAATTGCAACTAAAGGAATTGAAGGTAAATCCCAATTGTTAATTCATGAATATCTAAAACGTGAATTAAATACAACTAATATTACTTCAATATCTGGTCCTTCTTTTGCTAAAGAAGTTGTAAAAAAAGAACCTCTTGGTTTAACTTTAGCATCAGAAAACAAAGAATCTTTGGATTATTTTGCTAATTTATTTAAAGATATTACTTATTTAACAATTCAAAAATGTGATGATATAATTGGTTGTGAATTATGTGGTATTTTAAAAAATATCATTGCTATCTTCTCTGGAATCTTAGATGGTTTGCAAGTAAATTCTAGTACAAATGCTAAATTCTTAGTTGATGCTTCTTTAGATATTCAAAAAGTTATCCACTACTTTGGTGGAAAAAAAGAAACTATTACAACTTATGCTGGAATGGGAGATTTAATTCTAACCTGTACCAGTGTTAAAAGCCGTAATTACACATTTGGTAAATTAATTGGAGAAGGTAAAGATTTTAATAGTTATAAACAAGTAACTACTATTGAAGGACTTGAAAACTTAAATGCTATTTATAAGCTATTTAAATTAAATAATATTAAATCTGATATAGTTGATATGTTATATAGAATTATTTATTTAAATGAACCTAAAGAAATTATTTATGACTATTTAACTCAAAAGAACTAACAAGCAATTAACACTTATTAGTTCTTTTTTTACTATTTTAATAATTTTCTTTCTTAACTTCAAAGTAACTTTGAGGATGTGCACATACTGGACATACTTCTGGTGCTTTCTTACCGATTACAATATGACCACAGTTACGACATTGCCAAATAGTATCTCCATCTTTTGAGAACACAAGTCCTTCTTCAACATTCTTAATTAGTTTTCTATATCTTTCCTCATGTTCTTTTTCAATTTTACCTACTCCTTCAAATAAAGTTGCAATTCTTGTAAATCCTTCTTCTCTTGCAGTCTTTGCAAACTCATCATACATATCAGTCCACTCATAGTTTTCACCATCAGCAGCTGCTTTTAAGTTATCTAAAGTAGAAGGTACTTCTCCACCATTTAATTCCTTGAACCATAACTTAGCATGTTCCTTTTCATTATCAGCAGTCTCTAAGAAAATAGCCGCAATTTGTTCATACCCTTCTTTCTTAGCCTTACTTGCAAAATAAGTATATTTATTTCTTGCCTGACTTTCTCCAGCAAATGCTGTCATTAAATTTTGTTCAGTCTTGCTTCCTTTTAGTTCCATAAATCATTCCTCCTTTTTTTGTTGAAACTAATATTTAATCTAACTTAATTAGACAATTAAATTATAACACATTTTTTAATATTACAATATCATTTTTTTATTTTAATTGTAAAAATATATAAAGAATAATTTAATATTACTTTAAAATTCTAGTTTTCTATTCTAAAGACAATATTCTTTAATAATCTTGTTAACTTTAGCAAGTGATGTCTTACATATTTTTGCTATTATTTCAACAGGTATATTTTCTTTGTAAGAGCTAACAATTACATCTTTTTGATTTTCTTCGCGACCTTTTTCAAGACCTTCTTCAATTCCTTCTTCGCGACCTTTTTCAAGTCCTTCTTCAAGTCCTTCTTCACGACCTTTTTCCTTTTCTTTAGCAACAGTTTCGCTCTTAGCATAGTCTAAAATCTCTTGCTTCATTTCTAGATAACTTTGGTTGTAATAATCGTCTTCATCTTCTACTAAATCGCTATCTAGTAATTCAGATTCATCTTTACTATACATAAGTTCCAATCCTCCTTTCAAAATTTCTCTTATCTCTTCATCTATATCTAACTCAAACTTATCTATACATTCTTTGGCTATAGATAGTTTATCAGTTACTAATAGTTCCGATAAAAGAATTAAATTTTTTTCTTTTTTATCACAATCTTGATACTTACCATTATACCACTCTTTACTCCTATTTGCAACATCTAAATTGTAAAATTGTGTCTTATCTGTTAGCTCAGTTTTATGTTCTAAGTCACTCATAGTAAACCTAAATACATCATCTTTATTATCTTCATTTATACTAAATGTACTTAAATTATATGCTATGACTGTTTTAGCTGCTAAGTATCTATTTTTAGTAATTTTTTGAGTACCATATATCCTATTAAGATAATAATTGCTTTTACTTAAAACATTAGTTTTAGCTCTATTATAAAATACACTTCCTGATAGACTTCTATCTTTAAATAGTTTATCTAAGTCTTTCGAAAAATGATTTAATTCTACTATTAAGATAATTGGATTATCCGGTAATTTAACATCTAAAACAATATCACATATAGCTTTACTATAAATTGCTTTAGCTTGGTTAGTCTCAAGTGGAAGGAATTCGATATTCCCTTCTAAATCTTTATAATTCATATTTAAAAGAATCGAGGCTAATAAAGTAACTCTTTCTCTATGCTCATAATTATTAAAGAAAAGTCTTCCATACTTATCCTTTATTAAGGGAATCATTTCTCCATCTTTTAAACTAAAAATTTCTTCTTTAGTTGTTTTTCTTTTTTTAATATTTTCTTCTTTTAACATAACATCAATCCTTTCTTATTTGACAGAGTCGGCCAACTCGACAAGATAACTATAACACAGGTA
>CANRHS010000120.1 GCA_947630495.1 uncultured Bacilli bacterium
GATGCTCCTATATTACATGGATATGAAAAAGGATATTATAATGAAATAATAGAGTTTATGAAACAATTATTTGTAACTACTTTTAAACCAGAGCCAATTTTTTCTAATGTTCATAAGGGAATAATAACTGGAATATCAAGAATAAGTAAAGAAAACTTATTTAGTGATGCAAACAATATAATCGTTTATAATATGACCGATAGTAAGTTTTCTACATATTTTGGTTTTACAGAAGAAGAAGTTATTGGAGTTTTAGATAAATATGGACTTGGTGAAAATTTTGATGGTGTAAAGAAATGGTATGATGGTTATTTATTTAATAAAACAACAATTTATAATCCTTGGAGTATCCTTTGTTATTTAAGAAATACTGATCATGAATTGGTTACTTATTGGGCTAATACAGGTGGAGTTGATTTACTAAAAAATTTAATTTATAATATAGAAGATAAAACAAATTTATTAAGTGAATTCCATAGTTTACTTGAAAAAGGTTATGTAGAGCATGTAAACATAGATTTAAGAATGGAACTTAAAAGTTTAAAAAGTGATGAAGATACAGTTTGGACTTTATTTATGTTAAGTGGTTATTTAACTCCAACTACTTTAATTGGTAATGGAGAAGATATAACTTTAAGAATACCTAATCTAGAAATTAAGAAAAATTTAATTAAAATGGCATCCAGTTGGTTTATGGTTGATTATGGAGGACGTAATTTTATTAAATTATTAGCTAATCATAGTCTTGAAGATTTTAAAAGTGATTTTGAAGATTTAGTTATATCTAGTCTAAGTTATTATGATTTACCTAATAATTCGGAAAGTGAGGCTTTTTATCATTCCTTTGCCTTAGGACTTTTAACAGCCAATAATAAACTATATGATATAACTAGTAATAGAGAGTCTGGATATGGAAGATATGATGTTTTATTAACACCTAAAGTTAAAGATATACCAGCTTATGTAATTGAATTTAAATTAGTAACTGATGAAAGTAATTTTGAAGAAACATTGGAACTTGGCTTTAAACAAATTGAAGATAGAAAATATTTTTATAACGTTAAAGACTATGAAGTTATAAAGATGGTTATAGCATTTAAAGGCAAGAGATTAAAAATAGAAACTAGATAAATTAACAAACTTAAACAAATTGTTTAAGTTTTTTAGTACAAAAAAATAGATACCATTACTGATATCTATCAAACTTTCTTAAATTGATTTATCTTTTATAATATTATATACTTCTACTGCAGCATCTAAAACTTTACCATCTTCATTTATTATAATATGAGGATATATTTCTTTATTTTCCATTTCACTTTTAGCAGTTTCTAATCTTTTCTTAATATTTTCTTCCGTTTCAGTTCCTCTATCCCTTAATCTTTGTTCTAATACTTCTAAACTAGGTGGAGCAATAAATATTCCAACTGCATCTGGATAATTACTAATTACTTGTTTATAACCATTGATATCTATTTCTAAAATAACATCATAATCTTTATCTAAATATTCAAAGACATGGCTTTTTAAAGTACCATAATATTTACCAGTTCCATACTGATTATATTCTAGAAAATCCCCTTCTTTTATCTTTTCTAAAAACTCATTTTCACTTATAAAGTAATAATTAACTCCATCTGTCTCTCCTTCTCTTGGGCTCCTCGAAGTTGCAGAAATTGATAAATGAACTTTCGAATTATTAGTTTTATATAATTCTAAAAGTGCTTGAACAACTGTTCCTTTTCCAGCTCCACTTGGACCTGATATTACAATTAATTTTCCCATATTATTTATCTCCTATTCTTAATTTTATAATTGTACAACCTGGATTAAAGTAATCTCTTTTAAATTCTTTAACTCTTTTATCTGTTTTTAAATATTCATGAATACTCTTTCTTAAAATATCTCCTCCAATTCCATGAATTATACAAATATATTCATTTTGTAGTATTATATTATCATTTATAAATTCTTTAGTCAAGATTAAGGCTGATTCTCTATATTCTCCATGTAAATCTAAAGTTGGCATGTTATCTGTTTGCATATTTTAATACTTCCTCTAGAGTTGGAATAGAATATCTTCCTCCTACTCTTGTAACTGAAATTGCTGATGTAATATTAGATAGTCGCATAGCATCAAGTAAAGGATATCCTTGGCTTATAAAATATAGTAAGGCTCCATGATAGATATCACCAGCTCCTGTTGAATCAATGGCTTTAACATTGATACTCGGAACTAAATGATATTCATTATCTATTTTTGTAAATGATCCATATTTTTCTAAAGTAATAATAACTTTTCCTTTAAATTCTTGTTCTAACTTATCATATATTTTTTTAATAGTATCTAAGTTTTCATAATCAAGAGGCATCTTCGTATAATCCCTTGCAAAGTCATTAGAACAAACTACATAATCGGCAACACTAGCTAACTTAATTGTTTTATCATCACTTTTTCCAGCATCTATTAAAGAAATACTTTTTCCTTTATATTTTAAAATAGTTTTTAAAGATAATTCTTCTTCATCTCCATCAACTAAGATATAATCAAAGTCTCCTTCTATATCTTTAATTTTATCAAATTCTAAACCTTTATCTTTTGATGTAATAATAGTTCTTGAACCATTATCACGATTAGCAATTATATAACTTGAAGTAGTATTTAAACTAGGTTTAGTTTCAAGATAAGTTATATCTACTCCCACTTTTTTAAATTCTTCTTTTATTCTACTTCCATATAAATCATCTCCAACTACTCCTGCAAAAGAAGTTTCAAGACCCCAATAGGAAAGTAAGTAAGCAGCAGTTGCTGCTGGTCCTCCTCCACATTCAACTTTAGGTACATTAATTCTTATTTTTTTATTTTCAATTGGAAACTTATCAACTGGTAATGTAATATCATAGGCAGCATGCCCTATGCAAAGTATCTTCATTTTTTCAATTCTCCTTTGTTTATTCATTATACACCAATTTACTATATTTTGGAATACTATATCAATCAATTTTATAAATTTCATATTACAATAAAGAGACTATTGCTAGTCTCAAATTTTAAAACTCGCATCTCGCCTAAAGGCGAGTATTATTACTCAGAGTATCTTTGTTATCCTTAATTTCTTAGTCTTTTTCACCAAAGGCAATTAAGACGTCTCCATTTAATATTTTAGTCCTAGTATTTAAAATACTAAAACAAGGAACAAAGCTGTTTATAGTCTTTTTTTATCTAGGAAGTAACCTAGTAATAAGTATCTATAAGCTCAGTCGCACACCGTTCGCGTTCGATGACGGCGAATTGTTGTTGAGGTTACCATTGTTGCCCAAGTTCCGGACGTTCGAACCTTATGCTTTGCACCTATATTAATTTATTTTTAAATTAATACCTTAAATTATAATTGCTCCTCTCATAATAAAGTCAAGTATTTTCTACAAAATTTTTGACTTTTTTTTCAATTTTTTAATTTTTTTATCA
>CANRHS010000121.1 GCA_947630495.1 uncultured Bacilli bacterium
ATCAATTACTTTATTTATTAATTCACGATCAAATCCTTTTTTAGTTAAATAAGATATTATTTCTTTTTTATAGCGTAATTTAATTTCAATATAATTAAGTGCTGTATAATATGCATCATAATATTTATTTTCTTCTATGATTTTATCAAGTAAATCTATATCAATATCTTTTATTAATAATAAACTATATTTTAAAATAACATCTTCATATAAAGTAATTTCACTACTATTAGACATTACTTTATATTTATTTTTACCAACTTTTTTAAATTTAGTTATTTTCATAAATACTCCTTTTATATAATTATATCATTATAAATTAATTCTTTAAAGCAAACAAAAAGAAGTTTTAAACTTCTAATCGTTACTGTAATTTGTAAAATATCTTTGTACTAATACTACTGGTGTTCCTTTATCACCACTACCACTTGTTAAATCACAAAGACTTCCTAATAAATCTGTATATCTTCTTGGAGTAGTTCCTTGAGTAGCCATAGAACCTTTTAATTCTTTATCTTTTTCTTTAATTGCTTCTTTCATTGCTTTATTTAATTCTTCACCATGTAAATCTTTAAATTGATTTTCAGAGAAGTATTTAAGTTTTATTTCATTAGGACTACCTTCAAGTCCTTTAGTATAAGCAGGACTTACAACAGGGTCAGCAAGTTCCCATATCTTACCTACTGGATCTTTAAATGCTCCATCTCCATAAACCATTACTTCAATAGTTTTACCAGTTTTTTCTTTAAATAATTCTTGCACTTTATTTACAAGTTTATCACCAGTTCTAGGGAATAGTTTAACTCTTGTTTCAGTTGAACGATTGCTTCCTAAAAGTCCATATGGTGAGTATCCACTTCCATCAACACTTTCATTTAATATTTCACTCATCATTAAAACTTTAGCACCAGCCTTTTCTAGTCTTTCTTTAGTTTCAAATCTTGTATGAATATCACAATTTATTACTGTATTTGTGTAATTTAATATAGTTTCTGGATTATTTGAAAATACCATTTCAAATTCACATCCTTCTTTTAATACTAAATCTCTATATACTTCATACATATTAACACCAGTAAACAAATGTTTAAAATGAGAATATTTTTCTTTATATTCTTTTTCACTAATTACATCAGAAGATGGATTAACATTATTTTTTCTTAAATCTTCTTTATATAAAATATCATTACCTACTTCATCAGATGGATAACTAGAAAGTAATGTAATTTTCTTTGTAGATTTTGCCATAGCTGATAATAAAACTGCAAATCTATTACGGCTTAGTATTGGAAATACTATTCCTAAGTGATCTGTATTTAATTTGTTTTTAATATCTTTTGCTATTTGATCAAGTGTTGCAAAATTACCTTCACTAATTCCTACAACTGCTTCAGTAATGGCAACTACATCCTTATCTTCTAATTCAAAGTTTTCACTTTTGCTTGCTTTTAATACTGAGTCAACTACAATACTCGCCAAATCATCGCCTTCTTTAATAATAGGTGTTCTAATCCCTCTTACTACAGTTCCAACATCTCTCATAAATCACTCTCCTACTTAATAATATCATAAAAAAATTATTATTTACATAAATATACAATTTATTTACAAGAAAAAGGAAAAATAAATTTTTCATATGAGTACCTAACGGTACTCTTTTTTGATATACTATAAACATGAAAAATGGAAATATAAAAATAGATGAAAATGATTTTATTAATTATTTTTTAGATAGAGAATTTGATGAAAATATTTTTAATCCTGATGGTTCACTTAATAAAAGATATAATTCAATGAAAAAAAACTGGAGTTATTGCTTCAATATTTGAAGATCATTGGGAAGAAGTATATTCTGCCAATAAAAATTTAATTGATAAGTTTAGACCAAATGCTGACTTTGAAGTTAAAAAAATTATTAATTGTTATAATAAAGATTTAGGATGTTCTGTTTATGAATGTCCTAATTGTCATGACATTATATTTCTTGGTCATACTTGTAAATCTAGATTTTGCTCTTCTTGTGGTTATAAATATAAATTAGAAAGAGTTGAAAATATTTTACAAAAAGCTTATAAATGTAAACACAGGCAAATTGTTTTTACTATACCAAAAGAATTAAGAAAATATTTCTTCTTTCCTTTTAGTAAAAGAATGGATATTTTATTTAAAGCTGTTAGAGATACTATTTATTCTATTCTTAATTCTACTTTTAAAAAAACAAAAAAAGGAATAAAAGAATACAAGTCAATTATAAAATTTACTCCTGGTTTCTTTGCTTTTTTACATACTTTTGGTAGAGATTTAAAATGGAACCCCCATATTCATATTTTAATTGCTGAAATAAAACTTGGTTCTAATAATACTTATAATAAATGGGAATATTTTGACTTTAATGCTTTATCATTGAGATTTCAAAAAATATTATTAGATTTATTAAATAAAGAATTAGGAAAAAGTTTTAATGATTTAAAAAGAACTCTTTATTTAAAATATAATAAAGGATTTTATGTATATGCAGAAAAGAAAAAATTTAAAAATCTTAAATCAGGTATTGAATATGTAACTAGATATTGTGGTAGAGTTCCTATTAGTGAAAATAGAATTATTAATTATGATGGGGAAAATGTTACTTTTTCTTATAATGATCATAAAGATGATAGTTATCATGAAATTACTTTATCGGCTAAAGAATTTATATTGACTCTATTAAGACATCTTTTACCTAAACAATATAAAATTATCAGATATTATGGTTTTTATAGTAAAAAGCATTCATTTCATGATAAAATGGTGATGTTAATTCATGAAACAAAAAGAAAAATTAGAAAAGATCTTTTAAAACATGAAATTAGTGTTTGGAAATTTTCTAATAGAAATCCTTATAATTGTCCTAGATGTGAAACAAGAATGTATTTTGTTTGTGAAATAACCTGATGGAGGAAAACATGGATATTGAAAAATTTGATTTTAATAATTTTCCAATGAAATTAAGTGGAAAAACAGTTATATACATCTGTCCAAAATGTAAACATAAATTTGAAGCTCCTATTGAAGCTGTTTTAGAATTTGAACAAGAAGATGAATGGAATGGTTTACCTATTTCTACTCCACCTTATACTATTTGTACCAAATGTAAATATAATAAGTGTGTTCCAGTAGATTATAAATCTAAGAGAGGATTTCATCACATTTATAAGGAAGAAAATTAATTTTACATATTTATAAAATAAAACACAAATTATTTAGAGATTAGTTATCTCTATCTTTTGTGTTTTATTTTTTACTTTGTTTATTTTTATTTTGCTGAGAACTTTCCTATTATACAAGAAAAAGGAAAAATAAATTTTTCATATGAGTACCTAACGGTACTCTTTTTTGATATACTATAAACATGAAAA
>CANRHS010000122.1 GCA_947630495.1 uncultured Bacilli bacterium
AGCCTTATCGGAAGTAGATAAAGATTTAGAAAGTAAAATTATAAAAAATATTAAGAAATATTTTTATGATAAAACCATTATTTATATATCTCATAAAAATCAAACTCGCAATTTTAATCACATTATAGATTTAGGAGAGAAAAATGAATTACTTTCAAGTTAATTATTATCGTTTAAGAAATTTATCACAAAAACATCTTTTCACTATAATTGTACTCATTATTATATGTGGTGTAGTTATCTTAACGTTTAGTTATTTTAAAGTAGTAAGCAAAAAATATAATTGTTATGGTATTTATCAAAATAATTTGTTAAATGTAAAGTTTTCACAAGATAAAATAGATATTTTAAAAACTAATAAAGAGTTAATATTTAATAAGCAAAAAGTAACTTATAAGATAAAAAATATGGGTGAATATGAAATAATAGATAATAAGATTTATCAAAATATATATCTTACTATAGATGGTGATGTTTATGATAATGAAGTAGGAGAAGTAGAAATTTATTATCATAAAGAAAAATTAATTAAATTTATTTTTGAATTATTTAAGTAGAGGAGGTAATATTAATGGAACTTAATAATGAAGAAATGATGAATGTTAAAGGAGGCGCGATTAGTTTTAATATTGCGGCATTGATAACTGGTATAGCCACTGGGTTGGTAACATTTTTAGTAGGTGTTTGGGATGGATATTTAAATCCTAATAAATGTAAGTAGGAGGAATTATGTTAAGTAATGAAGAACTTATGCAAGTAAAGGGTGGTGCTCTTAGTGGTGCCATTATTGATGCAATGGTTAATATGATGAATACAATTTTTGATTTAGGAAGAGCTCTTGGGACTTCAATTAGAAGAGTTATATCAAAAAAGTATTGTAAAATGAATTAACATTTACAATTAGTTTATTTTTAGTTGTCAAACCATTAGCTTGGTGTTATAATAATTTTTAGAAAAACGCGAAGGGAGGGCGATTATGACAAAGGTTGTAGTTAATGGCAATATTGATGCTGCTTTAAGAAAATTTAAAGTAAAAGTTGCTAGAAGTGGTGTCCCTTCAGAACTTAAAAAGAAAAAATTTCATATTAAACCAGGAGTTGAAAGAAGAATCAAAAAAGAAGAAGGCATTAAAAATTCTCATAAGAGAAATCGTTATAATTAAGGAGGCAAAAAATTATGTTTGCAAAAATTAATACCGATTTAATGAATGCTTTAAAATCCGGTGATAAATTTAAATTGTCTGTTCTAAGAATGTTAAAAAGTGCTTTACAATTAGAGTCAATTAATAATAAAAAAGAATTAACTGATGAAGTAGTAATATCAGTTTTGAAAAGACAAGTTAAACAAAGAAATGATTCAATTAAAGAGTACGAAGCACTTGGTAAAGAAGAAGTAGTTAATGATTTAAAACATGAAATAGAAATTATTAATGAATATTTACCACAAGAAGCTAGCGATGAAGAAATAGAAAAAGCAATTGCTGAGGCTTTTCAAGAATTAAATCCAACTAGTATGAAAGACATGGGAAAAGTTATGAAATTTGTAACAGAACACTTAGCTAATGCTGATATGAGTAAAGTAAGTGCTCTAGTTAAAAATAAACTTAATAATTAAAGGGGATGTTAGAAAATAAATAAATTATTTTCTTGACATCTTCTTTTCTTTTTGCTTTACAATAGGAAAAATTTCTTCTTGTAAATCAATAGGCTTTTTCCAATAACTTTTTTTAGCTAAAGTGGAATCATCAAAGAACTTAAATAGCTTTCTGATATTAACGCCTAAACACTCTAACATAAATTCACATTCAACATTATTAATTCCTCTTCTTCTAAATCTTGTATAGTTCATATTTTGCTTAATTTGCCCATAAGTTCCTTCTACTTGGATACTTCTATTTATTCTAATTTCTATTCCCTCTGGACTTAACAAATTTTTTCTTGCTTCTTCTTTGAAAGTTTCATATTTAATGCTCAGTTCAGCTTTTCTAAAATTTTGAGTTTTATCTTTCAAAAATTCTTTACATTTATATGAGTAATTACAGTCATTGCAACCATTAAATTGATAAAATTTTGAATCAGAGTATCTTGGATGAGTTTTAGTAAAAATGTATTCACCAACATTTCCATTTAAACATTTAAATTTATTCTTTTCCAAGAAAAACAGTTTTGGCCTTTTTCCAGATGATTCATAATTCCAAGAGTTAAATTTTAAATAATTTCCAATATTGTTTTTGTTTATAAATTCATAATTGGCATAAGTACCATATCCTGAATCACCACACAAATTGGCTGGATATTTATTATATGATTTATAATATTTTTCTAACATTGGTATTAATGTGTTTTGATCATCTCTTTTTTGAAAAATCCCGTACATTGTTATTAATCCACTTGATACAATTACTTGTGTGTTATACGCCGCATGAAAATCATGGCTTAATTTAGAATAATAGTCTTCCTTCAATACCATAGCTGTTGCATCAATATCAGTTTTATAATATGAATTCCTTTCTTCACCACAAAGTTTTTCTTTTTCTTCGTATTCTACTAATTTATTTAAATATTCATAACTTTTTTTCACTATTCTTTGCTCTTTTGTTAATCGCTTACCTTTACCATTGGGAATATCATAATAATTAATGGCATTTATATCAGCATAATCTTTTATTAGAACAATAAATTCTTTTGCTTTTATATTTACATTGTTATACTCAAAATTCATTTCTTTTATTAATTCTTTTATTTTAAAATCTAACTTTTTGTGATATGTTTTGGGTTTCCATACAAAATTATATTTATTAGCATTAGCTTCAATCTTTGTTCCATCTATGTAATGAATTTCGGTATTTATATTAAATTCTTTAATTATCGCATTAGTTATTAATGAAAAAATTTCTACGGAATATGGTTTAATATATTTATTTATAAAATCACAAAAAGTTGCATAACTTGGTTCACATTGTTCCATTAAATATATAATTCTTAAATCTGTATAACATAATTCTTCTAGTTCTCTAACTGAACTTTTAAATTTTGAAAAACAATATAAAACAGTTGCCATCATATTATATGGATTATAACTATTTCTACCTTTACAATTTTCTCGATTATTATTTACACTTTCTATTATTTGATTAATTCCTGATTTTTGCAAAATACTTATAAATTTATCTATTTTTTCGTATTCCTTATAGCATTTAGTTGAAGGAAATTGAAAAATAGCCCTTTTTATAGTAAAATTATTCATGTGATACCAACTTTCTAGACAAAAGTATTGTATCACAAAAATCCCGTAATCTTTAAGATTTACGGGTGTTTTTTAATTTATTTATGAAAAAGAAGATGTCTAGAAAATAATTTATTTATTTTCTAACATCCCCTTTTAA
>CANRHS010000123.1 GCA_947630495.1 uncultured Bacilli bacterium
TTCATACATATCCCTATCCTTACACTTCTATTCTACCACGCCCCCCCCCCCTACGTGTCAAGACTAAAAAAATTAGGTCTTATAGATTTGGATATTAATTTATCCAATTTTTTTTGATTTTTTGAAAATTATTTCAATTATATGTTAAAATAAAATGCAAATTTATGAAAGGAAACGAGAGACAAAAAGAAAGAAGAAGTGACGACTTCCTCTTCCGATATTACTTTGCCTCTCAAAAAGGCAATTATATGATATTACTTTATTCCCAAAAATGCAATACTAATTTTGAAAAAAGTTTAAATTTTTACTATTCTGTTGACATTTACTCTTCTTGTGAATGTCCTTTTTGCGGTAGTAATGATTTAATTAAATGGGGTAAATATAGTAGAGGTGTTTATTTTATATCTAATGGTCAGATTGTATTTAAATCTATTGATATCCAAAGACTTAAATGTAAAAATTGTGGAAAAACTCATGCTTTATTGCCTTCTATTATTGTCCCTTACAAACAACCTGTTTTAGATGTTATTTTATCTGCTATTGATGATCTACCTATCGCTAATATTCCTGACTTTTCTTTTGATACTGTTAATAAATGGAAACATGATTTCCATAAATTATTTTTACCTTATTTAAAAACTTTACTTCCTTTTGCCCATAATATTATTAATTATATTTTATCTCGTGTTTTTAATGTTTATTATGATTTCTTTATTCATTTTAGGCAATTAATTTTGATGACTCACTCCGGTATTAAAAATTTTATTCATTTTTGATTACCCTCACCAACATAACTTTATATATTTTTTATCTATTATTTAGAGTATTTTATATATACGAGGAGGTGATTTTTTGATTAATAATGATTTTAATGACTTAGCTTTATTTAAATTTCACATTATCGCACCTGTAATTAATAATACTCATGGTTTTTCTTCTAATGAAGAATATTTTAGGCATGCCTCTAATAAATCTTATTCTTTTAATAATAAGGATCTTAAATTTTCAAAAAGTTGTATTAAATCTTGGTATTTATCTTATAAAAAAAATGGTTTTCAATCTTTACAAAAAAAGACTAGAAAAGATTTTAGAATGCCTAGAAAGCTTAATAACGATACTATTCGAAGAATTATTTCTTTACGTGAAGAATTTCCTAGTATTACTGGTTGTTCTATTTATAAAAAATTAATAGATGAAAAATATATTAATAAACTTGATGTTTCCTTAGATACTGTTTTAAGGTTTATTAAACTTAATAATTTAAAAGCTTCTCAAGTTTCTAATATAGATAGACGTATGTTTGAAATGGAAAATGTAAATGACTGTTGGCAATCTGATACATCATTTGGTCCATATGTAACTATAGAAAATAAAAAATATAGAACTAAACTTATTATGTTTATTGATGATAAATCCAGACTTATTATGGGATTTGATTTCTTTTTAAATGATAATGCGATAAACATGCAAAGTGTTTTTAAAAAAGCTATTAAAACTTATGGAAAACCTAAAAGATTATTTGTTGATAACGGTGGGCCTTACGATAATAAGCAACTATCTTTAATATGCGCGACTTTAGGTATTGAGTTAATTCATGCAAAACCTTATTCTCCTGAATCAAAAGCTAAAATTGAAAGAAGTTTTAGAACAATTAAAGATGGATGGATGAGATGTACTGATTGGAATGCATTTACTTCTTTAGAACAAATTAAAACAAGCTTACAAACTTTTCTATATAATAATTATACTAATAAAGTTCATTCATCAACAAAAGAAACGCCAAACGCAAGATGGCATAACGAATATAATAAAGTTGTATTCTTAGATGAAAAATTTGTTGATGAATCATTTCTACATAGAATAGAAAGAAAAGTTAGAAACGATAGAACTATTAAACTAGATAATTTTTTCTATGAAGTACCATTTAAATATGTTCATCAAACTATTTGTTTAAGGTATGATCCATTAAACTTGGATACTCTTTATATTTATGAAGATAATAAGTGTGTTTGTGAAATACATAAAGTTGACAAAGTATCTAATAGTAAGATTAAAAGAAAAAGTAATATAGATTATTCTAAAGTTATTAATGATGAAAGAGATGTGATTGAAGATGTATAGTTCTTATTATGGAATGAGTTGTAATCCATTTTTAAAGGATGAAAGTATTAAATATATTTATTCTAGTTATGACTATAATGAGTGTATTTATAGATTTAACTATGTAAAAGAAGTAAAAGGAATAGGATTATTTGTTGGTGAGAGTGGGTATGGAAAAACATACATTATTAGAAGCTATATTAATTCTTTAAACAAAGATTTATATAAAGTAATATATATATCAGCAAGTAGAGATATGACAGTATTTGACTTTTATAAAGAGATATCAGATAAATTAGATTTAAGTGTTGGAGGATGTTATAAAATAGATTTATATAATAATATACAAAAAGAAATAAAAAGATTAGTTACAAAAGATAAAGTACAGCCTGTAATAATAATAGATGATGCTCATTTACTTTCAAGAGAAGTATTATTAAATATGAAGGTATTATATGAATATGAAATGGATTCAAAAGATTATATAACATTAATATTAGTAGGACAAACAGAATTAAAAGATGAATTAAAAAAATTAATTCATATATCCTTAAAACAAAGGATAATAGTAAATTATACGTTTAAAGGATTATCAAGAGAAGAAGTAAAAGAATATATAAAGACAAGATTAAAATTAGCTAATGTAAATAATGAGATATTTAGTAGTGAGGCAATAAATGCGTTATATTCAAGTAGTAAATCTTCTCCAAGGAGATTAAATACATTAGTAATAAATAGTTTGATGTTAGGAAGTCAGAATGAAACAAAAATGATAGACGAAGAAATAGTAATGAATGCATTAAAGGAGATGGAGATATAATGAGTCATAAATTTTATTATGAAAAAGTGATAGAAGAAATAGTAGAAATGATAAAAGATAATTTAATATTAAGATATAGTTATGATAAAGATACCTTGCCAAGTATAAGGGAATATTGTAAAGATAAAGAACATAAAAGATATAAAGAAATACCATATGAATTACTATTCGACTTTACTAAGGAAGGATTAAAAGAATTAATGAACTGTAATTATCTAGTTGATTTTAGAGATTTAGAAAAAAATACATAAAATAAGGCAAAAAGAGCCTTATTTCTATTTAATTAAAAAGTTAAAATAATTTACAAATAATTAAGTCAAATTATTTTACAAAAAGTTGGTTATATTATTTTACAAATCTATACCTAATTTTTTTTTTAGTCTTGACACG
>CANRHS010000124.1 GCA_947630495.1 uncultured Bacilli bacterium
AGAGTTTATGCTGATAGCGAAGGCCCTGTTACTGCTAGTATGATTGAACATGATGCTGATGTTGAAATTATTAATGGTGATTTAGTTATTTGTAACCTTGTAAAGGGTGGCAAAATTAACATTGAAATGACTGTTGAAAATGGTCGTGGTTATGTTGATGCTAAAGAAAACAAAAAGAGATTAGAAGATGCATCAGTTGGTACAATCGCTATTGATTCATCATATTCACCAATTGAACTTGTTAAATATGATGTAGTTGATACTCGTGTTGGTCAAAATGAAAATTATGATAAATTAATTATGGAAGTTACTACTAATGGTAGTATGACTCCAGAAGAAGCATTAGCTCTAGCAGCTAAAATATTAGTTGAACATTTCAACATTATTACTGATTTAAATTCAATTGCTGATTTCTCTGGTATGATGCAAGAGAAAAAGGTTGATACAATTACTAAAACTTTAGAAACACCAATTGAAGAAGTTGAATTTAGTGTTAGAGCATATAATTGCTTAAAAAGAGCAGGAATTCATACTGTTCAAGACTTAGTAGACAAAAAAGAAGTTGAAGTTACTAAGATTAGAAATTTAGGAAAGAAGAGTCTAAAAGAAGTACTAGATAAAGTTGCTGATTTAGGACTTACATTTAAGGAGTAATGGATTATGGCATATAGAAAATTAGGAAGAGAAACAAGAATTAGAAGAAGCATTTTAGCAGGACTTACTAAAGATGTTATAATGCATGAATCTGTAGTTACTACTGAAGCAAGAGCTAAAGAAGTTAGAAAATTTGTTGATAAAATGATTTCTTATGGTAAAAAAGGTACATTAGTATCTCGTCGTAAAGCATTAGCATTCTTACATAATGATTCAGATGTTGTTAAAAAAGTTTTTGATGATTTAGCAAAAAGATATGAAAATCGTAATGGTGGTTATACTAAGTTAATTAAACTTAATGAACGCCGTGGCGATGATGCTTTACAAGTAAGAATCGAATTAGTTTAATAAAATTACTACTAGCGTGTGTTAGTAGTTTTTTTATGGTTTTTATGCTAAAATAATTTTAGGAGGTAATAATATGATAAAAGTTGATCAAACAACTTATGAGAGTTTGTCACGATATAAGGAAAAAAGTCAAATTGATAGCGAAGGACAAAACGAAACATTACAAGGATCTGAAATATTAGAACAAGACGAATATAAGGATTTATCTTATAGTAAAGAAGAAATGCATCAGTATGCAAAACTACTTGAACAAGGCGATAATGATAGTATTTTATATGAAGCAATTAATAAATTACATAATAAAGATAAAATACAACAATCTAGAACAGTAAGTGAGACATTGGCAAGTTTTATGAGAAGTGATGATGATACCGTTATAAAAGCTAAGGAATTAAGACCAATTATTGAAAAAGTATTAAAAGAAGTTAGACAAGAGTCAGTTTATGTTTTAAGTAATGTAAATAATGAAACAAAAACTTTTATTGTTAAAAAGATAGATCTTCCTAAAGGTTCAAATGAACTTATGATGTGTAAAATACAATATGCATATTTAAAAAGACTTAGTTCTTTAATTGGGTATGGTATTATGATAAAAGATTTAGATAGGGAAGAATATATTGATTTAGAAGAAAATCAAATTGGAAGAACTAAATAGAATGAGCAATCATTCTTTTTCTTTACAATAATACGTTAGTAATTTTTATATCACATACTAGTAGTTTTTTTATTGACATTAACAGGTAAAAGTGCTAGTATAATATTCAATTTTAAGGGGGTTATTATTATGTTTGAAAAAACTAAAGAAAAAAACCAAATAAAGAAAGATTTAAATAGAAGATATGAAATCTTAGATAATTTAGGTAGAGAAATAACTAATAAAAGTATAGAATTAAAAAACTTAGAAGAAAAATTAGCAAGATTGAAAAGTGAAATAGGTCCTTATGAAAGTTTAGAAGCAATTGAAAAACAAAAAAAAGAATTGAATCAACTGGCCGAAGAAGTAGGTGGCTATACTGAATTAAAAGAACAAGTAGCTAAACTAAAGAGTGAAAAAGAGTATCTTGAAGCTAAAAAATATGATGTAAAAGATATTATTTTTGCTCGTTATAACA
Organism: uncultured Bacilli bacterium; assembly: GCA_947630495.1. GTDB lineage: Bacteria > Bacillota_I > Bacilli_A > RF39 > UBA660 > RUG591. The sequence goes on from CANRHS010000124.1 coordinate 2,115, forward strand.
TAACTGGTAAAGAAATTTATAATTCTGCTTTTATAAAAGATTGGGAAAGATATATTAAAGTTCTTTCTTCTACTACAAAAGTTATATATTTTAATGAAATTGGTGGAATTCATAAAATGATTTATGTACCTAGTTTAGGCGAAAGTTATCGTACTTATGATGAACCTGCTGATGTTAAACTTATTGATTATTTATCTTTTGCAGAAATATGCTCTGCATTAGGCATTGAACTAAAAGGATATCTAACTTATGAAGAAGTAATGAATATATCTAATACTTTTAAAAGTTATATGGCTCAAGATTATAGTTTAACAGATACATTAAATGAAATAAGAAATAGTAGAGTTAATAATACTGAATTACATAGATAGAATGAGCAATCATTCTTTTTCTTTATAATAAATTATATGAGAGATTAATTATTATGGTGGATTAAATGTTTAAAAAATAAAAATTCAGTTTAATATCTTAGTAATTTTTTTAATTAATTTATTTTAGATTTTGGATATGGTTTTCTTTCATCAGTTAAATATAATAAATAATCAATTGATACATTATAATATTTAGCTAATTTTATTAATATATCTTCAGTAAGCATTGTTTTGCCTGTTTCAATATAACTATAATTTCTTTGAGTAATGCCTATTGCTTTAGCAATTTGCATTTGAGTAAGTTCTTTATCTTCTCTAATTTCTTTTATTCTATTCATTAGATAATCACCTTATTAAATTTAATCATAGTTAAATACAAAATTTTTGAATTCTCTTGACTCTCGGAGGGGGTATATTATAATATATCTTATAATAGACAATTACATCATATACATAAATACGATATATATGGTATAATAATAAAATAGAGAAGGTTATTATAGATGAAAAAAATATCTAGATATAAAAATTATATTTTGGGAATAATAGGAATATTATTTGTATTAACAATATTTGTACATGTACAATATTTGATGCATCCACAATATAAAGAATTACCAGAAGTTAAATTAAAAGAAAATGTTGATAAAAACAATTCATTTGCTATAATGATTCAAGAAAATGACGGGGAAGATAAATATAAAGAATATGAAGGTAATACATGGCCAAATGGTAATTATAAATTTAAAGAAGC
>CANRHS010000125.1 GCA_947630495.1 uncultured Bacilli bacterium
TCTCTTGTTGATAAACCATATAAATTTAAAAGACCAACTCTACCTGCTAAAGATTCACTTACGTTTTTCATGGTTAAAAAACTTTGAGAGCCTGTTAAAAAGTACATTGCATTACTATTTACATTACTTTTAAATTCTTCTAGTCGCATTTTATCAACATTTATTTTTATATATGATAATAACTTAGGTGCATATTGAAATTCATCTATTATTAAAGGTGTTTTATAGGTTTCTAAGAATAATTCAGGGTCTTCATTGGCAAGTATTCTATCATTATAATTATCTAAAGTTATATAATTAAAATCAAATATTTTTTTTAAAATAGTTTCTTTTCCACATCTTCTTGGTCCAGTTAACAATATAACTGGAAAACTTTTGGATATTTTTATTACTTCTTCTTCAATATTTCTTTTTATATAATCTTTCATACAACAAATCTCCTTTAGGACATCTTTGTTATATCACACATTTATACAAAATTAAAGTACTATTTTAAATTTGTATAAAATTATTTATAAAAACATAGCCATATAAATTGGATAACTTATAATATCATCTTTAAAACCTATATTCTTAGCAGATAATTTAATTCCTTGTTTTACATTATAATTTTGCATCACAGAATTTAAAGATTTGGTTTTGGTATTATCAGCAGATTTTACTTCAACAGCCGTTATCTTTTTATTATATCTTATAAAGAAATCTATTTCTAAAGTTGAATTATGTTCAAAATAATATAATTTTTTTCCAGACTTTGTAAAAATATCGGCAATTATATTTTCATAGATTGCTCCTTTATAAATTCCTAAGTTACCATCTATTATTTCTTCTTGGCTACCATCTTCAAGCATAGCCATAAGTAAACCTGTATCTCTCATATAAACTTTAAAAGTATCATTTATAGCATTACCCTCAAGAGGTAATTCAGGATGAGTTAAATTATAACAAAAATTAATTATACCAGCATCATATAACCACATTAAACTTCCTTCATATCTAGAAGCAGAAGCTCCACTTTTAACAATACTATATTGAAATTTTTTATATTTCTTTGCTAATTGTTTAGGAATTGAGATAAAACAGGCTCTGGCCTTAGCTTTTTCAGTACCTTCTGCATACTTAGCAATATCATCTTTATAATCTTCTAAAATATCTCTTTGCATTTTTAAAACACTTTGAAAATTATGATTATTTACAAAATCATAAACTACTCTAGGCATTCCTCCAACTACAATATATTCTTTAAATAATTCTAACATTCTCTCATGCATAGCCTTGGGAACTGGCTTTCTTTCAAGAAAGTATTCTTTAATATCATTTATAGATTCACGGCTCACACCATTAGCCCAACAAAATTCTTCAAAATCAAGAGATGATAACTCTAAATGTTCAACATAACCAACTGGATAAGATTCTACTTTCTTATAATTTATACCAAGTAAGGAACCAGAGGCTATTACATCAAATCTTTTATCTAATGAAAAAAATTTTAAAGCCGTTCTAGCATTTGGACAAAATTGAATTTCATCTAAAAAGATAATTGTCTCTCCTGGAACTAATTCAATATTGGGAATTCTTAAAGACATTTGTTTAATTAAATTATCTACACTTAAATCACCTTCAAATATAGTTTTATAATTTTCATTCTGATAAAAATTAATATAAACATAATGCTTATAATTATTCTTAGCAAATTCTTGAATTATAAAAGTTTTACCAACTTGTCTTGCTCCTTTTACAACAAGAGTCATTTTAAGAGGATTATTCTTCCATGCAATTAAATCTTGCATTATTTTTCTTTCTAACATAACATGATTATAGGTAAGGCTTTGGTTCTGTTTCCTCTGCCTTTTCCCCAATCCTACACCGTACGGGATTATTTCTAATCATACGGCGTGCCATCCATTCTATTCTTTAACCTTTACTCAACGTAACTTAAAGATTAGTACACTATAGATGGCAGATTGTTCTCCTTTCTTATTTTATTTATTTTTTCTAGTTGTTTACTGGTTATACCAGTTATCATTCTTTCTATTTCAATCACATCCTCTACATTTTTTAATTTTATTAAATTAAATACTTTACTTTCCACGAGTAATATATTATCATACTTATTAGAGAATTTGCAATCATGTTCTTTAATAACATGTAAGTTATTAACAGTCCAAAATTCATTTTCTGTAATGTAACTTTTTCCTAGTTGTCCACAGAATCTTGGTATAACATTATCGTTTAGTTCAACCGATTCTTCCAGTAATGGTACTGCAAGTATTTGGTCTATTACAAACTCATTGTGAATTCCTAATTGTTTGTGGAAATTTTCTCTAGATGTTTCCTTATAGAAATTAAAATTATCATTAAGTCTCATTCGATGGTTGTATTCAATTCTTTCTATAGGGATTATTGGTTGTCCTCGGATTAATGGCAATTTCTTATCAGTTCCATACTTCTTAATTACAGATTTCGAACCATTAATTACCTTATATTCGAGACAATCTTTAAAATTCCATCCCAAATAACTACTGATAATCCACCCAATTTGACTAAGGTCTAGACTTATCATTGTTGCTTTACTATAATAATTGTGTATTCCTTGCACTATGGCATTATATTTGTCTATTTCCTTTTTACAATTGTTTGGATTACTTTTATTTAATTTTACTACCTTTATTTGCTTTTTAACTTTTTCTTTGCAATTAGTAATTGCTTTATCTGTCATATGACTTATTATGTGATATTTGCCATTTTTCTCTTTGATTTTTATTTTAAAACCTAGAAATACAGAATAATTTCTCTTTAAATTAACTATCTTTGTTTTCTCTTCACTTACTTCAAGTTTCAATCTTTTATTTAGCCAATCTGTTGTACTTTTTAGCATGTGTTTGGCTGTTGCATAATTTGGACATAGTATTTTAAAATCATCTGCATATCTTACAAAACGAATTCCTTTGTCTTTTTTACTATCAAGCCACCAATCTAATTCATTTAGATAAATATTTGCTAATAATGGTGATAATACTCCTCCTTGTGGTGTTCCTTTTTCAGGAATACCTACTTCAAAGATTTCTGCTTTAAGCATTGTTGAGATTATTGATATTAATCTTTTATCTCTTATTCCAAGTGTCCATAGTTGTTTCAATAACTTTCCATGGTTTACATTATCAAAGAAGCCTTTGATGTCTATGTCTATCACGAAGTATAATTTTTC
>CANRHS010000126.1 GCA_947630495.1 uncultured Bacilli bacterium
CCAGTTTTAACCCAATAAGCTATTAAATCATGTCTTTTATTTCCAAGAAAACTTAAGATACTCCATGGATTATAAATAGTATATTCATCAAATAAATATCCATCATACCATTTCTTTACATCATCAAACTTATCTTTTAAATTATTTTCATCTAGAACTTTAATAACTTCTTCTTCCAAAAAGCCAAAGTAAGTTGCAAACTTATTATCTGTTATATTATAAACTTTTATATTATTAGCATCACTAAATAAATTCTCTTTACTTATTCTAGTTATTCCGGTTATTATTCCTTTTTTAATTGCAGGATTAATTGGATTAGGTTTAAAAGTGGTTACAAATATTTGCTTTATAAATGGTATTATATCTTCATAATATCCCATTTCATAGGCATGTAAAATTGGAGCATCATACTCATCTAATAATACTATTACTTCCTTATTATAATGTTTATTTAAATATCTAACCAAATTATACAAAGAATTAGGTAATACTTCTCTATCATTTTCTTCTTCATCGATAATCGTTTTTATTTTCTTTTTTTCATTATCTGATAAATTTTCACTATTCATTAATATTTTTTCATATCCACCATATAAACTAGACATAAGAGTTTTATAATCTTTTATAAAACCATCATAAGTAGATTTCTTTAAATCTTTAAAACTCAAGAAGATAGTTGGATATTTATTCATCTCACATAAATATTTCTCATCTTGTTTCATTATATTTAAACCTTTAAATAAATAACTATAGTCATAATCATTACTAAAATAATAATATAACATAGACATATTTAAAGTTTTACCAAATCTTCTTGGTCTTGGAATCATAACTGAATCATCACCATTATCAATTATTTCTTTAATAAATAAGGTTTTATCAATATATACTGCTCCACTTTCAATTAATTTTTTAAAATCATTAGTTTCAGTAACTTTTATTTTATTATCCATAAACATCATCTCCCTTTGTTACTTATATTCTATCACAAAAGTCTCATAAAGTAAATGAAAAAGAACTATTTTTCACTTAATAGTTCTAACTTATCATTATATTTTAATATTCTTGAATAATAATCTTTACCATTTCCTTTAAATAATCCTCTTTTAGAATTACTATAACTAGATATTATATAAGGATTAGTACTATTTATTTTATCAGCAGTATCTTGTATTGCTAAATCAATATCGGTTAAAACATCATTCTTACTTCCTCCATAGATACTACTATTTAATACTTTACCATCATAATCAAAGGTAACTATCATTCCTTCAGCAAATCCCTTTTGATAATCAAGTCCTTTAATATCAATATCTTCTGAATTGGTAAATCCAACAGCAACTATCTTATCATCAAGTAACATTAATGAATTAAATCTATCATCAAGACTACCACCTATTTTAAAAGTATTTTCTAATTCTCCATTTAAATTATAAACAAGGATTCCTGCATCTGTATCATTTTTTCCTTCTTCTTTAAATCCCGTTGCAATATATAATTTATCATCCTTTAATTTCATATCATAGAAACCATATGTATCAACTGAATTATAATCTTTATTCCAAAGTAAATTACATTCTTTATCAAACTTTAAAAGTACTCCTATATCAGTTCCATTTTTACCACATACTATATAACCATCTGAAACACTTACGACACTTTCAAATATTCCGGATTTATTACCACCATAGTTATTCTTGAATAAAACATTTCCATCATAATCATATTTAACAATTATTCCTCCTCCATAAGGATGGGTACCAAATTCATATTGTTCATAGATACTTTGACCAACTACAACAATACCATCATCTTCTAAGATAACACTTTTAAACTCTGTATCTCCAAGTACTTGATAATTCTTACTCCAAATAACATTACCATCTAAATCATATTTAACAATTAAGCCATCTCTTGTATGAAGAGGTAATTGTTCTTTATCATAAACATAACTTCCAACGGCTATCATAAAATCATCTTTAACTTTAACATCATAAAAAGCAGAATCATAATCTCCATCATATGTTTTTTCATAAACAACATTCATTTCATTATCATACTTAACTAACTTAGCTTGTTCAGCATATACTTTATTAACTCTATCTTTATAAATAGCATCATCATATTCATATGTAAAAGGATTATTATAATTACTATGTTTAAAATTACTAGAACCAACTGCAATATAATATTTATTATCAACATTAACTATACTATTTAAACTATCTATAAAAGTAATATCAGATTCCATACTTATTTTCTTAATTATCATAGCAACTACTTCAACTACTATTATTAAAACACATACTATCATAATAGCACGAGATACTCTTTTAATTTTAACAACATCTCTAGTTTCTCTTTTTTCTTTCTTTTTCTCTAATTTTAATTTCTTCTTTTCTTCTTTAATTTTAATCTTCTCATCTTTACTCATCTTACTTCACCTACTTAATTCTATCACTTTTTTACTTAAAAGGAAATAGTTTTTAGCTATTTCTATAAATGATTTAATATTATTATTGAATAATCTTAATTAAAACAATCATAATAGAGTTAGGTGATAAAAAATGATTTATAGTATGAAAGAAATTAAAAAGATGATGGCAATTGAAGCCGTAATAGATGGAATAAGAACTGGTAAAGAAGCAAGTGAAGTTCTTAATTTATCTGAAAGACAAGTATGGAGATTAGTAAAAAAAGTTAAAGAAAAAGGAACCATAGGAATAAAACATGGTAATTGTAATAGAAGTCCTAAAAATAAAATTCCATCTAATATTGTAAACAAAATTGTTGAATTAAAAAAATCTCCTGATTATGAAAATATTAACTTTTCACATTTTAGAGATTTATTAGAAGAAAAAGAAAATATTATAATTTCTTATTCTTGTTTATATAATATTATGAAAGATAATGGTTTTGTTGCTAAAAACAAAGATAAAGTTATTCCTAGACGAAGAAAAATATATAAGTAGTTTATAATATTCTATTTTCCTATATAATGCTGTATTTCTACTCACTACTATGTACACCTGCGTTTGCACTTGTGTTCTCTATCTTACTATTCTTGGTGCTGATTTTTCCAAGAATACTAAATGTTATAAAAATATTAAAATCATAGTCCGTACATTGTATCTACATTCTGATTTCAAAGAATCAAGGAATAGGAATGTCCTTTACACATACATACCGAACCTTAAT
>CANRHS010000127.1 GCA_947630495.1 uncultured Bacilli bacterium
ATACCACGCCCTGACTACCTAAATATTCTTTTAAATATTTGGTTGGATTATTAAATTGTATTTTATTATACCAAAACGAATTATATTGTCAATAGCTTAGGGAAATAGATTGATTATATTTACAATTTTTCAAATGAAGTGCAACAAGTAGAGATATAAAATACACTTATTGCTAAACTTAATGTTATTATACAGCATTAAGTTCTTTTTGTATATTAATTATTTTATTAAATAGATTTAAATCTTTTAATTCTTCTTTTAACATCTCTATCGGTGTCCTATATCCAAATATCTTTCTTGGATAATTATTCATCCAGTTTGCTATTTCTTCTATATCTTTCTCTGAATAGTTTTCTATTAATTCTCCTTTTGGAATAAAATATCTTATTATTCCATTATGCTTTTCATTAGTTCCTTTTTCATAACTTGAATATGGATGACAAAAGTAAACCGTTGTATTAAGTATTTCCTGAATCTCTTTCCACCCAGAAAATTCAGCTCCATTATCAGTTGAAATAGATTTAATAATATCATTTAAACTGTCCTTAATAATAGATTTAATTTTTCTAATCTTTTTAATAACTTCTTCTTTAGTTTTTCCGTTTAGCTTAGCAATAATTTCAAATCTTATTTTTCTATCAGTTAAGGTCATTAAACATTGATGCTGACCTTTGGAAGTAGAAACAACAGTATCTAACTCCCAATCACCAAATCTTTCTCTATTATTAATTATTTCAGGTCTTAATTCGATACTGTTGTTCTTTTTGCTTTCAGGAGTTTGTTTTTCTGATTGATAGCAATCTTTTTCATTATTAAATTTAAGCATTCTTCTAGTATCTTCTTTAGTAGATTTTAGTAAATGATAATGAATAGCTCTATAAATAGTTGTAGTAGATATAGAAGTAAAACCATCTTGTAAATATAATTGATGAGCATTTATATAACCAGCAATAACATCAGGTGCCCATTTATCCTTCAAAATTTTTTCATCAATGAATTGAGCAAGTTTAGGGAATTGTTCAACTAAATAATGAGCTTTAGAAAAAGATCGTTTATAATCGGCATCATATTGAGCATCATTAACATTATAAGGTTTGTTATAGATATTACCAGTTCTAATCATAACTTTCGACTTAATACGATATTTAAGTTCTCTCCATATAGTAGTTCTGTTAACACCAATAATTTTAGCGATATCAGCATTAGAATAAACTCTTTTACCATTATTATCAAGAACACCAATTAAAACTTCGATTTGAGCTCTTTGATCCCGATTTAAATGATGGTATTGATTTTTCTTAGATTTTAGTATATTATTTTCAGTAGACATATAATTATTACACCTTTCTATTTGTTCAACAATAAGTGTAATATATTTATATGTCTTTTTCAATTTTACCTTGTTGCACTTCAGAAAAAAATTAATCCTCTATATGAGATTTGCTTTTTTCATGCTATAATAATTAGTGAGAAAAATAGTAATTTGGAGGAGTTGATATAATGGCTACTACAAAAGAATATAAAGATTTTATATTAGAACAATTAAGTTTATTAGATAATATTACTTGTAAATCCATGATGGGAGAATATTTACTTTATTATAATGGAATATTATTTGGTGGAATATATGATGATAGATTACTTGTTAAAATAGTAGATAGTAATAAAAAATATAATATGCAGAAATCTATTCCTTATGAAAGTGCTAAACCTATGTATTTAGTTGATGATGTAGATAACAAAGAAACATTAAAAGATATAGTATTAGATACTTGCAAAGATTTACCAAGTAAAAAGTAATACCAATTACAAGTTTGTATTAGTAAAATAAATAGTAATTTGTATGAATAATTATTGAAATGTTAAAACTCTTTGACAAAGTTCAAAAGGTCTTTGGTAGATTTGTTAAGTGAAATTTATTTATAATTATATGTGAAAGGAGAAAAAATATGTTAGGCGAAAAAATTTTAAAATTAAGAAAAAAACAAGGTCTTTCACAAGAACAATTAGGAGAACAAGTAAATGTTACAAGACAAACTATTTCTAATTGGGAGTTAAACGAAACAGCACCAAATCCAGAGCAATTAAAATTGTTATCTAAAGCCCTAAATGTTAGTATTGATGACTTATTAGATAACGAACGAAAAGAAGTTTTATTGAATAAGGTAAGTAATACCGAAAGATTAGCAGGTATAATTATTAAATTGCTAAAAGTATTTGGAGTAATATTTATCATTTACATTATATTTATTGTAATTGCTATGATTGTTTTTAGTAGTTTTAGAACAAAAGATAAGGTAGATGTGGATAATGTTTTAAGTAGTGCAACAATGATATGTACTTTAAATAACGAACAATATCAAATAGAACTTGGTATTGATAATTATTTCAAATGTGATAATTGTTCTAACCAAATGGAAAAAGAATTAAAAGATATAGTTGATTTTAATAATCTTAAAGATTCAGTTAATAATATTGAAGAATATTTTACAAACAATAATGGTTCTTGTGATTAAAATAGTTACAATTTGAAGGAGGTAAAATTTTATGCAAAAACAGAAAATATTTAGAATATTATCATTTGTATTTTGTATATTAACTTTTATTGGTGCAGGTTATGTACTAATAAATAAAGGAGAAGTAAATGCAGGATATGCTGTAATACCAAGTTTGTTTAGTGTTATCTTTTCACAATTAAGTATTAATGAAAAAAGCAAGAATAAAAAATAGTTATAGTTTATTATATGAATAAATTGTTATTTGTTAAACTCCACACTCTGTTTGGTTACTTTTAAATAATTAAATATTATAATTGAGTATGAAAGGAGTAAATTATGAGTCAAGAAAAAATAGGAAAGTTTATTGCAAAATTAAGAAAAGAACAAAAATTAACACAAGAGCAACTTGCTGAGAAGTTAGGAGTAACTGATAAATCAGTAAGTCGTTGGGAAAATGGTAAATGCTTACCAGATGTGTCTTTATATAAAGATTTATGTAATATTTTAGGTATTACTTTAAATGAATTTTTTAGTGGGGAAAAAATTAAAGATGAAAATTTCAAAGAACAGGCAGATAATAATTTGTTTAATGCTCTAGAAAATAGTTCATTTACT
>CANRHS010000128.1 GCA_947630495.1 uncultured Bacilli bacterium
AAAAAGATAGTATTATAATAGAATTATATAAAAGGATACCTAAAAAAGTTAAAGAAGAGTATGAGATAGATAGGTATCTTGAAAATATTAATAAGGAAAAGAAACCAAAAGAAAAGGAAACAGTTAAAGATATTATGACTTTAAAGGCTGAAATAGATTATTTTCTTAGTTGTGCAACTCAAGGTTTATATGCAAGTCCTAATAGAATTATTCCTAAGAAAGAAAGAAGTGGTTGGAGATTTAAGGTTAAGAAGTTTATAAAAGATTTAAATACCTTTGATCCAAGAACTAATGAGGGGATATTAGCAACTAATATGTTAGGAGCAATTTTTAAAATATTAAGTTATGGTAGTTGTAGTTTAACATTTACTAATTGGGAAACCTTTAAAGCGGTTGGGATTAGTCAAGAGGATTTCTTAGATATGATTATGAAAAGAAAACTTGCAAATGCTTATTCAAAAGATGATTTAACTTTTATTGTAAAATTATTAAAGGTCGATAAAGATCCTTATAGTTGGAGAGTAGCTTTTTATGGAATGTTCATTGATAATTTAAATGATAAAGTTATGTTAGAAGATGCTATTAGTCTACTTGATGAGGAGATTCAGAGTACAAAGGTAAAACTAAAGGAATATGAAAAGAAACATGATTTTAGTGGAGAATATGATTGTGAAGAATTAATAAATGATTTTAGTATGACTATTTTAAAAATTTATATTAAATTAGATAAACCAGATTTAGGTATTAAATATTTTCAAACTAATTATATAGAAAATAAGGTAGAAGTTAAAGAATATATTTTACTTGATATTTTAAAAGATTATGAGTTATACTCTGAATATATAAAAGAATATGAGAGTAAAATGAATAAAGTAGAGTTTAGAGAAAGTTTACAAATAGATTATAAAAGGATAAAGAGGAATTATAATGAATAAAAAAGGTTTTACAATGATTGAGTTGTTGGGAGTAATGGCTCTTTTGGGGTTAGTTTTGTTACTAGTTGTTCCTGGTTTAAGTAATTTATCAGGAAGTAATACCGATCGGGAATATGAAACTTATTTAGATATGATGAAGGAGTATGCCAAGACTATTCCAGTTGCAAAATATCGAAGTGATTCAAGTGGAAATTATCTTTGCTTAGGCGATTTAGGTTTAAAAAACGTCAATGAAAGTGTAGTTTGTCAAGGTTATGTTAGAATAGATACTAATGGTAAACCAACTAATTCCTATTTAAGATGTACGAAGAATAGCAGAGAAGTATATAAAACCAATGTTTTTAGTTTACCAAGTGGTTGCTAAATAGAAAAAAATATAGTATAATATATGGACAGGTGATGCGATGGAGATTAATTTATTAGACCTAAATTATAAGGATAAAATTGAAATTGATGAAATACTTGATTATTCCGATGAATATATTAAAAATACCGATATTTTAGACCTTAAGGGAGTTAGGGTAAATGGTAAAATATTCAAAAATTATGAAGGAGATAATGAAGTAGAATTAAAGGTACTAGGGGAAATGATGCTAACTGATGCAATTACTTTAGAGAGTGTTCCCTATAAATTTACAATAGAAATTGAAGAAATTTTAGAAAATTCACTAAAAACACTTGATTTAATTGAATTTTTATGGCATTATATTGTATTGGAAATTCCGATTAGATATACAACGAGTGATACCGATGTCTTAAAGGATAAATATAAAGACATTTACAATGAAGAGGAAGTTCACGAGAAAAATAATCCATTTAAAGATTTCTTTGAAGAATAAGAAAGGAGTGGTAAAAGATGGCAGTACCATTTAGAAAAGTTTCTAAAACAAGAAAAAGAATGCGAAGAGCTCACAATGCTTTAACAGCAAAAACTGTTACTTCTTGTCCAAACTGTGGGGAAATGATTAAACCTCATAGAGTTTGTCCAAAATGTGGATATTATAAGAAAGAAGAAATAATAAGTAAAGATGCCAAGTAGTATCTTTTTTTGTTCTGATTATGAAAAGTTTATATGTTGGTTCTTTTAATCCGGTAACAAAGGCTCATATTGATATCTCTAAATATTTATTAAGTTATACCGATTATATTTATTTAATACCAGTTAATAGTAATAAAACTAATCTAGTTAGTATAGATAAAAGAATAGAAATGCTAAACTTAGTTAAGAAAAATAAGATGGAAGTATTAAATATATATGATTATAGTAAAGATGGATTATTTAATTATTATGTATTAGTTAATATTAAAACTATAAAGAATATAGATAGTATTATAATAGGAGCTGATTTATTACTTAGATTAAAGACTTTTATTGAGTATCAAGAAATACTAAGAAATTATAAGATAATTGTAATCTCTCGAAATGATATTGATGTTTTAAAGGTAATAGATACTTATTATCAAGAATATAAAAGTTCATTTTTAATTATTAACAAAAGTTTTCTTGGTTCTTCAACTTTAGCAAGAAATACTCTTGATACTTCTTATTTAGATTTAAAGGTATTAGATTATATTAAGAAAAATAACTTGTATAACTAATACTTTTATCGTATATATGGGGCAAAAATTCGCCTAAATTGCTCAAAATTTCCGGGAAATTGTCTAAATTACTTTAAATCATGGGGAAAATCTATATAAATTGACTCTATTTTTGTTTGGAATTTAAAGGTTTTACCCTGGTTAGGTTCCTAAAATCGGAAATTTACCTAATTTGACTCATTCTGACTCTTGTGTTATATTGTTCCCTGAAGGAGGCAAGTATGGTTGAATCAAAAAAAGAAGTCAGTGATGATGAGATTATTACAATTATTAAAGATAAACCAGCTAAAATATTATTTGGTAATCCAAAGAAAATTGAATTAACAAGATTTTTAGTTTCTCTTTTAATGAAAATTCCTTATGAAAAGTTAGGAAATGATAATGTTACTTTTCTTAAATTAGAAAATCCTAATGAATTTATATTTGAAAAAGAAACTATAAGAGATGTTGTTTTGGAAGTCAAAGTAGATGATGAAGATTATATCTTAATTGTTGAATTTAATAGAGTAACAAATGTTGTTAATTATTTACTTAATAATAAAGGTATATGGAAAG
>CANRHS010000129.1 GCA_947630495.1 uncultured Bacilli bacterium
CCATAATATTTGCTTAAATCTCTAACTAGATATGATAAAGCATCTGCAAGTTGACTATCTTCTTCCATTTTTATTATTCTATTATAAAAATCGGAATTAATATCTGGATTATCTAATATAAACTTATACTTCTTATATAATTCTGACATTAAAGTTTTATATTTATCTATAAATTCTTGATATGTTTCTTTTTTTAATTCTTTTAAACTTAAAGATACAACTGGATATTTATTCATTTCCATCAAATATCTTTCGCCTTGTTTCATTATCTTAAGTCCATTAAATAAAGTATTATCTTTATATTCAAGATTAAAATAATAATCAAGCATAGACATGTTTAAAGTTTTACCAAATCTTCTTGGTCTTGGAAAACAAACTATATCTGAACCATCATCAATTAATTCTTTAATGAATAAGGTTTTATCAATATATAAACTATTACTTTCTATTAATTCTTTATAATCACTTACACCTATTGCAATTGGTTTATTATTCAAGATCATCCACTCCTTTGTAACTTATATTATACAATATAAACAATTAATTTACAATACTTTTTAGAGTGTTTAAAACCCTACTCTAAAGTTATGTGATACAATTATTATTTTCTTTCTTTAAAGAATAATACCAACTAAATCTATTAATAAACCAACTAAACTTCCTATTAAATATAAACAAGTTAAAATAATTATATTTTCTTTAATATTTTTATTAACTCTAAATAATACTAATAACCCAATTCCGGCACCAGTTAATAAACCACCTATTAGCATACCACTTGTAATAACCCCATTTAAATATAATTCAGTTATAATAACACTAGCACAACAATTAGGTATTAAGCCTACTAAACTAGCCAGAAATGGTCCAAATAAATTATTAGTTTGGATAATACTTGCTATTTTATCTTCACCTAAGTAATAAATTAAGGTATTTAAGATAAAAGTTGTTATTAAAATAAAGAAACTAATTTTTAAAGTATGAATTAAACTAGACTTAATAATTCCTTCATCACAATGACAATCATCATCATGACATATATCAAAGTTTTCTTTAGTTTTATTTTTATAAATTAAATCTATTAGAAAACCTGCTACTATTCCAACAATTACTTTAATTAATAATACCATAAAAATTATTTTAAAACTAGCACCACCTGTAATTAAGATCGGTAACATTTCATCACTTGTTGATAAATAAATAGCAATTAAGGTTCCCATTGTAATAACCCTACTTGAAAATAAATTTGTACCCATCACCGAAAATCCACATTGAGGAATAACTCCTAATAAACTTCCTATAATAGGTCCTATTTTATTATTCTTTAATTTATCACTTTTACTTTTAACTTTATGTTCTAAATATTCCATTATTATAAAAGCAATAAATAAAAAAGGTATTATTTTAACTAAATCTATTAAAGTATCTACAATAATATTCCCCATTTTCTTCCACCCGCTTCATAATATCACAAAAAAAGCCTTTTTTCAAGGCTTTTAATTATTTTGTTTCAAGTCTTAATTTCTTTCCTTTAAAAGCAATTGCCATTTTTATTACTTTATCATAATCTTTTAAACTTACTTCATATTTCATTTCTTCTATTTGCTTAAATGCTTTCTCAATCGTTTTTTCAAAGTTACTATCTTCTTCTACTAATTTAAATTCAATTATATAAGCGGGTATATTATTAACTTTAGGTTTTAAGATAACATCATATCTTCCATATCCAGATTCACGATTACTTGTAACTTCATAGGAATCATTATCGACTCTAAGAAGTCCCATTGCAAAGGCATGATAGAATGCCTCTGATTCGGAATTATTTGGTACATCAAGAAAACTAAATGTTTCAAGTACCATATTTTCAAGTTTGGTTTTGAATTCTTCGATTTCTTCTTTCATTAAAGAAGTAACCATAGTATTCCCTTTAAAGTCATCTTTAAACCAACTAGTTGCCATATCAACTAAATTCTTTTTAACTTCTAAGTTTGGTATTCGAAGAGTTATATTTTCTCCATCTCCAACTAAAGTTGTTGGAGTTAAATAACCAGTTAGCATGAATAAAGTCCATACCGTATTAGGATCTCCATTTAAACTTTTTAAATCCATATTTAAGTCTATATTAACATGTTCCTTATAACCTTTATCAATTATATCTTCAAATTCAGATAGTAAATTAGTTTTATCTTTAGCGTTATAAATTAAGTTCTTAAGTAAACCTACTCCACCTGTTTTAACCCAATACCTTTGTAATGTATGTTTAGGATTTTCTAAATATTTTAAAATACTCCATGGATTATATATTATATTTTCATCAAATAAATAACCATCATACCACTTTTTGACATTATCAAAAGTATCAAGTAAATTATATTCTTCTAAAGATTTCTTCACTTCACTTTCTGTAAATCCAAAATATTCAGAAAATCTTGCATCAGTTAAATTATAAACATTTATATTATTAGCATCACTAAATAAATTTTCTTTACTTATTCTTGATATTCCAGTTATTATTCCTTTTTTCAAATTATTATTATCTTTAAATGTTGTTACAAATAACTGTTTCATAAACATTATCATTTCATCATAATATCCCATTTCATAACTATATAAAATTGGAGCATCATATTCATCTAATAAAACTATTACTTGTAATCCATAATGTTGATTTAACATTAACATCAAGTCAGAAATTGCACTTGTTAAATTATCAGTATTCATATAATAATAATCTTCAAATACTTTTTTAAAAGATTTACTTACCTTATCACTATTCAATAAAAATTCATATTTTAAATATAATTTGCCTATAAGTTTTTTATATTCATTTATAAAATCTTGGTAAGTTCTAGCCTTTAATTTCCTAAAAGAAATTGATATAACCGGATATTTATTTGCCTCACTTAAATATTTTCCACCTTGCTCCATTATTTTAAGTCCATTAAATAAAGTATTC
>CANRHS010000130.1 GCA_947630495.1 uncultured Bacilli bacterium
TTTAATTGTATGAGAGAAAGAGAATACGATGGAAGTCATTTAACTTTTGATGGTATGAATCCAAACATTGAACTTCGTCCACATCAAAAAAATGCAGTTGCTCGTGTATTATATGGTGGGAATGCTTTACTTGCTCATGCAGTTGGTGCTGGAAAAACTTATGAATGTATTGCTAGTGCTATGGAATTAAAAAGACTTGGTATTGTTAATAAGCCAATGTTTGTTGTTCCAAATCATTTATTAGGACAATGGGCAAATGAAATATTAAAACTTTATCCTACTGCAAATGTTTTAGTTGCAACACAAAAAGATTTTGAAAAAACAAGAAGAAAAAAACTTATGGCAAAGATAGCAACAGGAGAATGGGATGCAGTTTTAATTGCACATTCAAGTTTTGGACTTATTCCAATGAGTAAAAAATACGAAAAAGAACATATGGAAAGACAAATAGAAGAAATTACTAATGCTATTGAAAGAGTTAAAGAAGAGTCTAATGAAAGTTTAAGTGTAAAGAGATTAGAGCAATTAAAAACAAGTATGGATACAAAATTAAAATCATTATTAGATGCACCAAAGGATGATGTAGTAACATTTGAAGAACTTGGAGTTGATGAATTAATTGTAGATGAAGCACATATGTTTAAAAATCTTCCAATGTTTTCTAAAATCAGAAATGTAGCAGGAATAAATAATACTGAATCTAAAAAAGCAACTGATTTATTTATGAAAATAAGTTATATATTAGAAAATAATGGAGGAAAAGGAGTAATATTTGCAACAGGAACACCTATTTCAAATTCAATGGGAGAATTATTTGCAATGCAAAAATATTTACAATTAGATAGGTTGAGAGAAATGGGACTAGAGCATTTTGATGAGTGGGCTTCAACCTTTGGTGAAATAGTTAATAGTTTTGAAATAGCACCAGATGGTAGTGGTTTTAGAACAAAAGCACGATTTGCTCAATTCTTTAATATACCAGAGTTAATGACTTTATTTAAAGAGATAGCAGATATAAAAACAACAAAAATGTTAAATTTACCAACACCAAAACTAAAAGGTGGAGATTATAAAACAATAGTTGCACCTAAAAGTGAAGAATTAGGAGAATATGTTGAGAAACTAGCAGAAAGAAGTGAAATAATTAAAAATGGTTGTGATCCAAGAGAAGATAATATGCTATTAGTTACAAATGATGGTAGAAAAGCAGCATTAGATTTAAGATTAATAGATCCAAGTATGCCAGATTTACCAAATTCAAAAATAAATATTGCAATAGAAAATATTTATAGAATATGGTTAGAAAATAAGGAAGACAAGTTAACCCAGCTTGTCTTTTGTGATTTATCCACTCCAAAAAATGATGGTACTTTTAATGTTTATGATGATATTAAAAATAAATTAATAGCAAGGGGAGTACCAGAAGATGAAATAGAATTTATTCATAATGCTAAAACCAACCCACAAAAATTAAAATTATTTGAAGATATGAGAAGTGGTAAAAAGAGAATTTTAATAGGTTCAACATCAAAGATGGGAGCAGGAATGAATGTTCAAGATAAACTTATTGCTTTACATCATCTTGATTGTCCTTGGAGACCATCTGATATAGAGCAAAGAGAAGGAAGAATATTAAGACAAGGAAATCAAAATGAAGAAGTTGAAATATATAGATATGTAACTGAGGGAAGTTTTGATGCTTATTCATATCAATTAATTCAAACAAAATCAACTTTTATAAATCAAATTATGGCTAATAGTAATGGTGGTGGAAGAACAGCAGAAGATTTAGATAGAGATACACTTACTTATGCAGAAGTTAAAGCTCTTGCAAGTGGTAATCCATTAATATTAGAAAAATTTAAAGTAGAAAATGAATTAAAGCAATTATATTTATCTAAAAGCAGATATGATAAATCACATATAGAACTTGAATCAAAGTATAATACTGAAATTCCAAGACAATTAAAATACCAAAAGCAATATTTAAGTAGTCTTGAAGAAGATATAAAAAATGTTAAAGATTTATCAGGAGATAATTTTTCTATTTTAATAAAAGATAAGATTTATAATTCAAGAAAAGATGCAAGTTCTAAATTATACGAAAATTTTTCTATATTAAAATCAGGTGAAGAAACAAAAATAGGAGAGATAAGTGGATTTGATATTATTGGTACTCGTGAAGAATTAAGATATACTCCTGTAATTTTTATTAAAGGATCAGGAAAGTATAAAGTGGAAATTAATAATACTGATGAAATAGGAAATATTTTGAAATTAGAAAATATGTTAAAAAGTTTTGTAAATAAAATTAATACAGTTAAAGAACAAATTGCTTATAATGAAAAGCAATTGTTAGACATTAAAGAAGAACTTGATAAACCTTTCACAGGACAAGATAGAATTAGAGAATTGCAAAAAGAAAAGTTAAGAATAGATGGAGAACTTGATTTAGATAAGCAAGAGAATACTAGAAATATAGAATCAAATGAAACTGAAATGGAGAGATAGAGATTATTAATTTTTTAAAAAAAACCACTTGCAAAAAATGAATTTTAGAGTGATAAATTAATTAGTAAAAAAATTAATTTAAACATACCTAATTTAAATAATTTTAAATGAAGTATAACTTGTCATAGAGTTATTTGCAAAAAATAAAAAAAGTCTTAAAAGTGTTTTAAAACACTTTTGAAAATATACATAAAATAAAGGAGGGATTAATTATGTATATAACTGAAACAACTGATAATGTTAAAAAATTATTTGAAGAATTAGAAATTAAAACAGACGAACAAAAATTAAAATTTCTTATTTATGTATTTGGATTATTAAATAATAATCAAATAAATGATAAGAATGAACCAAACCCAGATTTAGTAGAAAATGATGACATGAATATATTTAATTTTGAATCTATTGGTATTACAAAT
>CANRHS010000131.1 GCA_947630495.1 uncultured Bacilli bacterium
GTATTAGAAGGAACAACAAGTCTTGATATAAAATTTACCCCATCAAATAATAATTACACAGAAATAACAGATACATATAGCATAGAAGTTATTAAACCTATAGCAACATCAGTACTAAAAGAAAAATTGGGAGAAGGAGGTTTAATCGGAGTAACAACAGATAATACAAAGACAACAGATAAAGAAGCAAGTAATATAAGAGAATATAGATATTCAGGATCAGAGGTAAATAATTATGTATATTTCAATTGTAGTGATAGTACAAGTGAACAAAATTCAAGTAATTGTGAAACGTGGAGAATAATAGGAATATTTAAAGATGATAATGGAAATGAACATATGAAAATAGTAAGAAATAGTACATCAACTACAAAGGAATGGGATAGTAGCAGTTCATGTACAAGTAATTATACTAAATGTAATCAAAGTTGGACATCATCTGGAGTAAATACATATTTAAATGGAAGTTATTTAACATCGTTAACAAGTAAAGCGCAAAATATGATATATGAAAAAGCAAAATGGTATTTAGGTGCAGTAACATATGATGCTACAATAGTAAATTTATATACGCAAGAAAGATATGGAAGTCCATGGACAGGAAAAATAGGATTAATGTATCCAAGTGATTATGGATTTGCATCAGATAGTAGCAATTGGAGCAAAAAGTCATTGTCCGATTATAGTACATATATAAAAACGAATTGGCTTTATCAAGGAGCCAACCATTCGGCTGAAGAATGGTTCTTGTCGCCTTCCGCTAGTAACTCTGGCTTTGTCGCTTATTGGTATTCGGGTGGGGACGTTAACATCAGTCTTGCCGGCGGTAGTAGCGGCGTCCGCGCAGCCCTTTATCTTAAATCCACCGTACAAATAACAGGAAATAATGATGGATCTTCGACGGCACCTTACTCCTTGATATCCTGAGTCCCAACGAGCGCGAAGTCCGAGAGGGACCGGCTAACTTGATACGTGGATAAGATGGGAAGATAAAGAATAAATAAAATATTGGTAAACTAATTTCTTTCGTCGAAAGAAATTAGTACTCCCACTCTTAGGCGGTAGCCTAAGAGTGGGAGAGATTTTACCTAATATTAATATTTGTTATTTTAAAGTAGTAAAAATACAACATTATATATAGGGAAATAGGATATAGTTAATTGGCGCCTGCGGTTCTTGTCGCCTTCCGCTAGTAACTCTAACAATGTCGCTAATTGGAATTCGGATGGGAACGTTAACAACAATAGTAACGGCGTCCGCGCAGCCCTTTATAGCTTGAATACTAGGATTAAGGTTCGGTATGTATGTGTAAAGGACATTCCTATTCCTTGATTCTTTGAAATCAGAATGTAGATACAATGTACTTTGGTATACGTACCAATTGTTACAATAGTTGTATAGGTTTTTTAGTTGTTATTTTTACTACTTTAAAATAATTTATCTTTCTACTTTTTATTTAATAGTATAAATGTTAATATAGAAAATGATAAAAAGTCTCAGGTTTTAACTTTAACATTTTTATCAGTTTCTATATTAACATTTATACCACTAACTTCTTTTCTTTATATTGCATTTCTAATACTTTTATAGTATAATTAATCTCGAAGTTGGTGATACTATGAAGAAAGTTGAAGTCTTATCTCCAGTTGGTAATGTGGAAGCATTCTATGCCGCAATAGAAGGTGGATGTGATGCTATTTATCTTGCCGGTAAATTATTTGGAGCCCGGGCTTATGCTAATAATTTTACAGAAGAAGAACTAATTAAAATAATTGAAACTAGTCATTTATATGGAACCAAAGTCTATGTAACTTGTAATACTTTAATATTAGAAAGAGAAGTAGATAAATTTATAGAATATATCGAATTTTTACATAAAAATAATGTCGATGCCGTTATCATGCAAGACTTAGGAATGATTGATCTAGTTAGAAAAATGTTTCCTAATCTAGAAATTCACGCCTCAACTCAATGTCATATTCATAACCTTGAAGGTGCTAAAGTAATGGAGTCTCTTGGAGTAAAAAGAGTAGTCTTAGCAAGAGAAACTCCCCTTGCTATAGTTAAGAAAATAAAAGAAGAAACCAATTTAGAAGTAGAAGTCTTTGTTCATGGTGCTTTATGTGCATCATACTCAGGAATGTGTTTATTTGCAAGAAGCATAGGACCAAGAAGTGGTAACCGAGGAACCTGTTCAGGATGTTGTAGACTTCCCTATAGTCTAGAAGATAAGGATGGCAATCTAATCATAAAAGATAAATACCCTTTAAGTATGAAAGATTTAAATACTTTAGAATACTTAGATAAATTAGTAGAAATTGGTGTTGATAGTCTTAAAATAGAAGGAAGGATGAAAAGTTTTAGTTATGTCTATCTTACAACTAAATTATATAAAGATACTTTAACTAATTATTTAAATACTAAACAAATTAAAGTAAATAAAGATGATTTAGAAAAACTCGAGAATGTTTTTAATCGAGACTTTACAAAAGGCTTCATGTTAGGAGCTAAATCAAATGAAGTAACTAATCCTATATCACCTAATCATATGGGAGTATTAATCGGAAAAGTAATCAAAAGTAAGAATAACTATATAACAATTAAATTAAATCAAGATGTATCTATTCATGATGGACTCCGAATTAAAAATAAAGACTTGGAATATGGATTTGTTTTAAATTTATTTAAAGTAAATGATAAACAAGTTTATGTTGCTAGGAAGAATTCTGATATTACTTTGAAAGTAAATAAAAATATACCTATTAATTCCTTAGTTTATAGAACTTTATCTTATAATATAGAAACTGAAATAAAAGATATAATTAATAAAAAACTAAGAAAAGTTAAAATAGATATCTATATTAAAATAAAAAATAATCAAAATATCTTATTAGAAGTAACTGATAAAAT
>CANRHS010000132.1 GCA_947630495.1 uncultured Bacilli bacterium
TATATTGATTTAAATAATGAAGTTAAAATTAAACTTCCTAAATCTATTAAAAGAGCATATTCTTTTAAAGAAGGAATAGCAAGAGTTGAAAATGATAATTATAAAACTGGTTATATTGATAAAAATGGTGAAAATATAACAGATTTTAGTTATTCGGTAGGATTTGATTTTGAAAATTCTTTAGCAAGAGTATCTTCTAAAGAAGGTTCAACTATTATCTATAAAACGGGTGAAGAATTATTTCCAAAAACAAGAGATTTTACAATTAATGCTAGTTTATCAAATGGAAATTATGAAGTATCACTTGGTTATAAAAAATGGGCTTTAATGAATCATTTAGCATCTCTTGTAACTAAAAAAACTTATTCTCATATGTATTATGAAAGTGAAGGATTAATTAGAGTTCAAGATGAAAACAATAACTATGGTTTCATTGATATAAATGGTAATGAAATAATTCCAACTGTGTTAGATTATGCTGATGATTTTTCTGAAGGTTTAACTGTTGTTAAAAATCAAGAAGGTAAATATGGTTATATGGATAGATATGGAGTTTTAGTTATTCCATTCATGTATGATAATGCTAGAGGCTTTAGTAATAATATGGCAATTGTTGAATTAGATGGTCATAGTTTCTATATTGATATTACTAATAAACCTTTAAAAACTAATGAAACAAAAGAAAGTAAAACTCTATTAAAGGCTCCAACTAAAGTACCTCCTTATGTTCAAGACTATGATATAACTAAAGATTTTATTGCATATCGTACAGAAGTTAGAGTAGGACCTGATTGGGATTATAGAGTAGTAGAAACAAGAGATATCAATGCCTGTTTAGAACACGAAGATAAAGTATTAGAACTAGAAACTGAGTTAGCAAACTCAATGGAAGAATTAGTAAAAGTTAAAACTTTAAAATAAGTAAGTTAATTCAAATAAAGACTAGTAATTAGTCTTTTTTTGTGATATAATTTAAGCAAGAAAGGAATGGTATATATGAATAATAATGAAATTAGTTTAAGAAAAATACCAATTGGTATATATGATTTTAAAACATTAATTGAAGATAATTATTTATATATTGATAAGACTTTATTAATAAAAGATGTAATAGATGACTGGAGAAAACCTTGGTTATTTCCAAGACCAAGAAGATTTGGAAAAACTTTAAATTTATCTATGCTATATTATTATTTTAGTAATGAATTTGATAGTCATGAATTATTTAAAGGACTTAAGATAATGGAACAAGGTGAAAAATACTTAGATGAAATGAATAAATATCCAACTATATTTTTTAGTTTAAGAGGATTAAAAGAAGAAACCTATGATGACTTTATTCAAGAGTATAAAAAGAGAATATGGAAGTTATATGAACAATATACATATATATTAGATAGTGATAAACTTAGTATTCAAAATAAAGAATTATTTCAAGAATATTATTATAAAAAAACTAATAATTTAACTAGTGCTATAGCTGATTTAATGTCTATGTTAAGAAGTTACTATAATGAACAAGTAATATTATTATTAGATGAATATGATGCATCTGTTTTATATGCTTATGAAAGAGGTTATTATGATGAAATAATTATTTTTATGAAAAAATTATTTGAAATGACATTTAAAGATAATGCAGATTTAAAAAAAGGAATAATAACAGGAATATTAAGGCTGGCAATAGAAGACCTTGGAAGTGGTGCTAATAATTTTAAAGTATATAATATAACTGATAGTGATTATTCTAATTATTTTGGTTTTACCGAAAGTGAAGTAGAAAATGTTTTAAAAGAATATAATTTAATTGATAACTTTAAAGATGTTAAAAAATGGTATGATGGATATTTATTTGGAGATACTACTATATATAATCCTGTTAGTATATTAAATTATTTAGATAGTAAATATCATGATTTAATTTCTTATTGGGTTAATACTGGAGGAGTAAGTGTTCTTAAAAATTTAATATTTGATATAAGAAATAATTCAATGATACTTGATGAATTTCATAAATTACTTGAAACTGGAGAAGTTAAGGGAGTAGAACTAGATTTACATATGAATTTAAAATCTTTAACAGCTAGTCGTGATACTATTTGGACTTTATTCATGTTAAGCGGTTATTTAACTCCTAAAGAATATGCAGGAGATTTAAAAAATGTAACTTTAAAAGTACCTAATTTAGAAGTTAAATCTGGTTTAAAGAAAATAGTAAATGAATGGTTTAAAGAAACAATTCTTGATAAATATAATTTTATAGATTATTTAATGAAAAGACAATTAAATAAATTTAAAGATAGTTTTGAAAATTATATACTTGAAACATTTAGTTATTATGATGTTCCTGATAATGATGATGGAGAAAGATTTTATCATGCTTATACTTTAGGAATGTTAACAAGTGGAATGAGTTATTATGAAATAACTAGTAATAGAGAATCAGGATATGGAAGATATGATATCTTATTAAAACCTAAAGTAAAAGATATCCCTGGTTATGTAATTGAAATTAAGTTAGTTGAAGATAAAAGTAATTTTAAAAAGACTATTGAAAAGTGTTTTAAACAAATTAAAGAAATGAAATATAAAGTTAGTTTGAAAAATTCTGAAGTAATTGAAATAGCAATAGCCTTTAAGGGAAAGAAAGTACAAATTGAGACTAGAAATTAGTCTATAACGTGAATAGCATTGAGACGTGTTAATACTAAGAACATGTAAGTCTATTCAAAAAATAGAAAGTATGCAATTAATAAACTTTAAAATAAGTTGATTTCAGAACTAAATTCTAGTTTATAATCCTTATGTAGCAAGGAGAAAGTAAGTTCTAGTTTACTTTTGAG
>CANRHS010000133.1 GCA_947630495.1 uncultured Bacilli bacterium
AACTAAACATCTCCTTTCTAATTTACAAGAAGATGTAAATAATAAAAATTAATTTGAAATTATTTTCTTTTAGTGTTATAATACTCATATATGATTTTGTTAGAGAAATTACTATCAGAATCAGTTAAAGAAATTGCTTTAGAGAAAGTGGGTTGAAACAAACCTTCTTTTTCTTTTATATCAGAATAAACATGATATTCTTTTATAGGTGGCTTTATACCTCTACTAATACGATAAAGGTTAAATTTAGGAGGATACATACAAAGCCTAGCACCCTTTACAATCTTTTTAGGAACTTTTAACTTATGACCATCTATTTCTTGAACTTCTTTAATATCACTCATACTATAAGGAATATTACTAGATTTACAACTAGATAAGTCCATATCTCCTAAATAAGCCGTTAAATATGCTCCTAAATTATCAATATTATCTAATCTTTTTGTCTTTGTTATACCAAGTCCCCAAATTTTAGCAAGTACATCATTTGGAATAAAAGGGGCTTTTGTTTTAAAAATAAATATAACATGACAATGCCATGCACCTCTACCCTGTGGCTCCATAGCTACGATATATTCGAAGTTACCATAATAATACTTAAACCTTTTTATAAAATTTTTAAAATCAGTATAAAGTCTTTTAGTATCAGTCATATTCTCTTTATAAGTTAAGGTAACCCACTTACAGCAGTTTACATCAATTACATTAGTATTAATATAATCTCGTAATCTTTTTAAACTTTGAGAAACTTGTAGTTTATTTTCAGCCCTATTTCCAATATGGTTACATTTCTTAACCTCTCCAGTAGAGTTAAGGACATAAGTGTCTTTATCAAGCAATAAAATAGGAGATTTAGTGTTTCTATGCTGAATATAACATAACTCGTAAATATGGTTCATCTTCTTAACAGAAACTAAAGAATGACGATAGATAGAAGTATCAGAACAAATCGAAATCTTCAAAAATTATCACTCCTTTCTATGAATTTTTTTCGCCTAATATTTAATAATAATCAAGTCAATATATGTAATTGATTTTAGGTGCCGCGGGGCCCCGCGCGGCAAACCCAAAATCAATTTCAATTTTTATTTCAATTCCAATTCAATTTTAATTAAATTTTAATTTTAATTAAAACATTAACTCTAATTATTATCACTTGAAGAAGATTCAGATTTTTCATAAATATCTTGAAGTGAATTAGCACTTCTAATTAAATCTGGAATAGAGTTAACTAACTCTCTATGTTCCAAACCCATATTAATTAAAACAGTATATGCTTGGGTAATAGGTAAACCCATATCTAAAGCATAATCTTTAACTTTATTTACCATTTGTCTAGGTAAATTAACACTGACTCTTAATATATCTCTTTTTTCAATTTGAGCCATTCTTATTTTCACATCCTCTCATATTCATTATAACATAATATAATGAAGAAAAAAAGAAAAAAACAAAATATTTTTTATTTTTTTCCTAATGGTTTTAAAATAAGAATTAAATCAGAATCAAGAACATAAGAAGAACTATCTAAAAAACTAAAAGAAGAATATATTTTCTTATCAACTTCTGATTTTAACTGATTTAAAATAGCAATTATATCTTTATCAAATATATAATTATCTAAATCTAATAAAACTTCTAATAAATGATATAACGAACGATTTACAACCAACTCTTTATTCATGATTAACTTTTCTCCTTTCATGTTCATTATATCATGTTATAATGAAGTTGTCAACAGAAGTTAGGAGCATAAATGCAGTGCTTGCTAGACCAAAAAAAAGAACGATTTAAAACTAATAGAAGAAATAAAGTTAAGTTAAACCTGAGCCTTTTACAAAAAGGCATCACCCGTCCGCTACGCTCCCCCCACCCTTGCCAAAATAAAAGGTGAAAATGCAAAGCATTTTCCGATTATTTGTCTTCTTTGTTGTAACCTAATTATAAATAACTTCAAGAAAATATAAAAAGGTTTTTCTCGGCATAAGCCTCACGAAGATCTTATACAAGTATAAGACTTCGTTCGGTTATTCCAATTCCACCTTTTTAATTTTCTTTCGTTCTTTTTTTTGGTTACTAACAAAAAGAAGGACAAAAAATAACATATTTTTTAATTCCCAAAAAACTTTTGAAATAATGATTTTTTTTCTTGTTTGGGAGGATTTAACAATAATACCATATTTTGCTTAATTTGTTTTATCTCTGAATTAATATCATTTTTAAAATATTCTATTTGATTCAACAATACATCTTGATTAGAGAGTAATGTTTCGTTTTGTTTTTCAAGTTCAGCATTTTTTAATTTTAACTGATTTAATTCTTCAAGTAATTCAGATTTTGAAATCTCTTTACTTTTATTTTTAGACTTGGAATAAGATTTTAACTTTTCTATATTATCAAAACTTAAATCTTTAATATTTAACTCATTTAGATAATTATATAAAGTTTTTCTTGATATGCCTAATTCTTTGGCTAATTCTTCTTTTGTTTTCATAATACCACCTTATTATTATTGTAACATAAAATTTTACTCAATTACACAAAATGTGTAAACGATTTACAAGTTTACACATTTAAACATCTAATTAAAATATTTTAAATTTAAAGAAACATCATATTTTTTAGATAACTTCTTATAATACTTTTCAAATTGTTTTCTAGTTATTCTTTTCATACTTTTAACAATATAGCCACGACTTCTTAAATCTGCTCTTAAACAACTTTCATGACAATTACAAATACATGGAAGAAAATCATTTACTAAATAATATTTATCTTTCATACAACTAAACATCTCCTTTCTAATTTACAAGAAG
>CANRHS010000134.1 GCA_947630495.1 uncultured Bacilli bacterium
CAAGTACTAAAAAGTAAAAAAATAGAGTTTTTTCAACTCTTTGCAAAGATTTTTTTCTTACAACTGTCAAACTCGGGAATTAGAACCCGAAAACCCATATATAGACTGAAAATCATCCCCAACAGCAAAAACACGACTATCACATTCATCCATAATACTTTTAACTAATTGATATCTAACTAAAGATATATCTTGATATTCATCGATAATTATATATTTATAATATTTCTTTATACCTTTATCTTTAATACTTTTACTAGCAAGACTAATCATCATATCAAAATCTATCTTTAAACAGCTATTTAATTCTTCTAAATAAAACTTATATATATGAAACATAATTATCAAAAAACATTTATGTTTATAACTTAAAAATAACTTCTTCTTTATATAACTAAAATCACTTATATTATTACTCTTAATCTTACTAATAAACTTAATAATTAATTTCTTATAACTTTCAAACTCTCTACTAAAGTTATCTTTAATCATTTCCATGTTAATATCATTATCTTTGGCGATATCCACAAAATAACCAGTTATATACTTTAGATACTCTTCTTCTATAAATCCTTCAAAGTATTCATTAACAGTATATTCTAATAAATCACTACTCGCTACTTGATAAAAAACATGATTATCTTTAAGTATTTCTAAAGCAAGTTTATGAAAAGTATAACAATCTATATCAAGACCTAATCTTTCTTTAATATTATTAACTGCTTCATTTGTAAATGATATACATAGTATTTCTTTATAATTAATTTTCATAACTTCAATTAGATATTTAATTTTTCCAATTATAGTTAATGTCTTACCACTTCCAGCTCCAGCTACAACAAGTGTATTTTTATTGCTAACTATAGAATTTCTTTGTTCTTTATCTAAACTATATCCATTTATATTATCAAATATTTGGTTATCCATATATAATACCCCCTATATATAATATAACCGAAAAAAAGTTAAAAACTAAAAGATTTACTTAAAATTTTTAACTTTATTTACATTTCATAGTTTAATTTCTTTTTTTATAAGATATTATATATATCAGTCATTTTTGAGTATAATTAATGCTCATATCATCTTTTTTCTTTTTATTCAATGATAATGTGTCGGGTGGTGGTAAATATGAAAATAGTAGCGAATAACTATAAAGCAAGTGAACTTATTAAACTTATAAGAGAAGCTACTGATTTAACTCAAAAAGAATTTGGAGCTAAAATAAATAGAAGTAGAGATAGTATTAATAACTTAGAAAATAATCGAAATGGGGTTAACCTTGATGATTTTCTAGATATATGTAATAAATTTGGTTTTAAGATAACAATTGAAGAAGTTAAAGAAAAGGAATTTGAAACTATTAAGTAAGAACTATATGTCTTTTTTTATTTTGGTAACAGGAGGAATATTTTTATTTTTTTCCTCCTCTTACCGAAATTTTTCTTTAGTATTTTTTGGAAATTCTTGATACTCAAAAGTTTATATGTTAAAATTAATTTGAAAGTTGAGGAGAAAATGAAAAAAATTGAAGAATTAAATTTAGATGGTAAAAAAGTTATTATTAGAGTTGACTATAATGTACCACTTGATGAAAATGGAGAGATAGTTGATGATAATAGAATAGTTGAAAGTTTAAAAACTATTAAATATTGTTTAGAAAGAAATTGTAAATTAATCTTATTATCACATCTTGGAAAAGTTAAAACCGAAGATGATTTAAAGAAAAAGAGTTTAAAAGTAGTTTCTGAAAGATTAAGTGAATTACTAGGTATGAATGTTAAATTTATTCCTAAAACAAGAGGAAAAGAAATTGAAGATGCAATTTCTAATATGAATGAAAAAGATATTATCATGTTGGAAAATACAAGATTTGAAGATTTAGATGGTAAAAAAGAAAGTGGCAATGACCCTGAACTTGGCAAGTATTGGGCAAGTCTTGGTGATGTATTTATAAATGATGCCTTTGGTACTTGCCATAGGTCTCATGCCTCAAATGTTGGAATAGCAAGTAATATGGAAGAAAAAGCTTTAGGATTTTTAATTCAAAAAGAAGTAGATAACTTACAATTAGTAATTGATAATCCTAAAAAACCATTTGTTGTTATCTTAGGTGGAGCTAAAATAAGTGATAAAATTGAAACTATTAAGAATTTATCTTTAAAAGCAGATTATATCTTAGTAGGTGGAGCCATGGCTTATACATTCCTAAAGGCTAAAGGAATGAATGTTGGTAAATCGTTAATCGATGAAGAGTCTCTTGACTTTGCAAAAGAAATGCTTGAAAAAACTGATAAGATAATCTTACCAATTGATAGTATTGTAAGTAAGGATATGGTAATTGATAACTATGAAGTTAAAGAAACCCTAGATTCTGATGATATAGGCTTAGATATTGGACCAAAGACAATTAAATTATTTGAAAGTTATATTGAAAAATCTAAAACCTTATTCTGGAATGGACCTATGGGTTATTATGAAAAAGAAATATATCAAACAGGAACTAAAGAATTATGTGACTTTATAAGTAAACAAGATATTATATCTGTTGTTGGAGGTGGAGATACAGCATCTTGCGTAATTAACATGGGTTATAAAGATAAGTTTACTCATGTATCAACTGGAGGAGGAGCTTCTCTTGAACTTCTTGAAGGTAAAGAATTACCTGGAATTAGTTGTATGGGAAGGTGAAACATGAAACTTATATGTGCTAATTTTAAAATGAATTTAACAAGAAATGATATTAAAAATTATTTAAATGTTATAAAAGATAAAGTTAAAGAAAATGTTATCTTCTTCCCTACTTCTTTATAT
>CANRHS010000135.1 GCA_947630495.1 uncultured Bacilli bacterium
TATTCTTAACGACTAAAAAAAGACAAGTTGTTTCAACTCATCTTTTGATAGTTTTAAACAAACTATCGGAAGAACCAAAGAAGTAATTATAATTAATAATTTATTAACTATGAAGTTAAGAAGATATTTAAACGAAAATATTCATGAAAAAGTACTTGCAATTAAGTAATATATTTGATAGAATATTAGTAGTTAACAAGGAAGTTTAAATTAGATTATTAATTTAAGTTAAGAGAGTTAGTGGTAGGTGAGAACTAATCTTATTAATAATTGAAGTTACATAAATGGAGTTAAATCGTTAATCGCGTTAAGATAATAAGTGTAAGTAATCATTACAGAAATAAGGTGGTACCACGAGTTTATCTCGTCCTTAGTTTGTAATGATTTTTTAGTTAAAGGGAGGATAAAATGACATTATTTGAAGAATTAAAATGGAGAGGACTTATAAAGGATATTACAAGTCCAGAGTTAGAAGAAAAGATTAATAAAGGGGGACTTACTTTTTATATAGGAACTGACCCAACTGCTGATAGTATGCATCTTGGACATTTATCTAGTTTCTTAATTTCTAAGAGATTAAAAGATGGAGGCCATAATCCTATTTTACTTGTTGGAGGAGGTACAGGTTTAATAGGAGACCCAAGGCCATCAAGTGAAAGGGATATGAAAGCAAAAGAAGCTATTGAAAAGAACTTCCAAGGATTAAAAGCACAAGCAGAAAAATTATTTGGATTTGAAGTTGTTAATAATCTTGATTGGTATAAAGATATTAATATGATTGATTTTCTAAGAGACTATGGTAAATATTTTACAGTTAATTATATGTTAGATAAGGATATTATTAGAAGAAGACTAGAGGGGGGTATTTCTTATACCGAATTTTCTTATATGATACTTCAAGCTTTAGACTTCTTACATTTACATAAAACAAGAGGATGTGACCTTCAGGTTGCTGGAAGTGACCAATGGGGAAATATTACAGCTGGTGTTGATTTAATTAAAAAAGCAACAGGAGATACAGTATACGCATTCACGATGCCTCTTGTAACAGATAGCCATGGTATGAAATTTGGTAAAAGTGAAGGAAATGCTCTTTGGCTTGATAAGAATAAAACATCATCATATGAATTATATCAATTCTTAGTAAATGTTGAAGATAGTATGGTAATAGATTATTTAAAGATTTATACCTTCTTATCAAAAGAAGAAATAGAAAAATACGAGGAAGTTAATAAAACAGAACCTCATTTAAGACTTGCGCACAAGAAACTTGCGGAAGAAGTAATTACTTTCTTACATGGACATGAAGAGTATGAGAAAGCCCTTCATATAAGTGATGCTTTATTTAAAGGTAATATCAAAGAACTTTCTAAAGATGAACTAGAAGATGCCTCTAAATCTATGGATAGTTATGATTTAGTTCAAGATTTAGATTTAGTAAATTTATTAGTAGATTCCATGATTGTATCTAGTAAAAGAGAAGCCAGAGAGTTTATATCAAATAATTCTATTTCCATTAATGGAGATAAAGTAAATGATTTAGAATTCATAGTTAAAAAAGAAAATGCTTTATATCAAGAATATACTATTATTAGAAAAGGTAAAAAGAAATACTATGTAATTAGACATAAGTAATTAAAAAAAAGTGAACCTAATTTACCACATAAGTAGGTCCAATGTGGTAAATTAACTTCAAAAATATAAAAGAAAAGTAATCAGAATTTTCAAACTGATTGCTTTTCTTTTTCATTATTACTAGGCTTTTTAAGATTTTCTAAAGCATAGTCAATACATTGATTAATTAATTCATTTCTACTCATATCAAGGTCGGTTGCTAATTGGTCAAGTATTTCAATAGTATTGTATTTAATTCTAAGCGTAGTTTGCAAATACTCTTCTTCCATTCGCCTCTTATGCGGTATAAATTCACTCATCTTTTTTTCTCCTCTTTTTATATTTTAAGATAAAAATATATTTACTACCACTATAGTGTAATTGTTTTTTTAATATTTTTATATATTCATTTAAAGATATCTGAAGATAACTTATCATTTGATATTGACTTTTGATATTACTTTATGATATCATTTCATTATAAAGAATAGTTGAAAGCATATTAAATGTAAATATGTTTAAACTAATTGTAGAAAGGAAGTAGTATATATGAAAGATAACAAGAAAAAGGTAGTAATAACTTTAGTTGCTATAGTTGTATTAGTCTTAACAATAGGAGGTGCTTATGCTCTTTGGACATATTCTAATACCTTAGGTAACCAAACTTTGATAAGCGGAGACATTTACATGAAGTTCACAGAAGGAGATACAGTTAATATCAAAGAGGCTATGCCAAGTGTAACGTATAATCCAGATGATTACTTTCAGTTTTCAGTAGAAGGAAAGAATACTTATAAGAAAGATATAGTCTATGAAATTTTACTTGATGAAGGAGATGCACCTACAGGAGAAGGAAATGAAAGTAGAACTGAAAGAATAAAACCAGAACTTCTTAAATTTAGATTAGTTGAAGTAAAAGATGGAAAAGAAGAAGAACTAATTCAAGAAGGAAATTATGATTCAATTTCTAAGAAAAGAATCTGGGTAGATAGAGTAAAAGCAAATACTAAAGAAAATATAAAATATACATATAGACTATATATGTGGATATCAAATGATGCCAAGATAGGAAATATGGAAGGAGCAGATTATACAGCAGAAGTTTG
>CANRHS010000136.1 GCA_947630495.1 uncultured Bacilli bacterium
TCAATTTCATTTTCTATTTCTAAAACCATATCTTCTTTTCCTCTTGATAAATCAAGATTTAACTTACTAAATTTAACAATTTCAGGTTCTAATAATAATTGTTTAAAAATAGCATTCGAAATTAAACCATTATCGGGATAAAAATTTAAAGTCATTTCAACCATACTAGGAGGTATATTATACTTACTAATATTTGATAAAGAAGGAATACCTATACATTGATAACATTTAGGAGATTGATATAAAGATAACATATGGTTATGCCCTTCTAAAACCAAAGTTTCTCCTTTTATTCCGTCATAATGAACTTCTTTAAAGAAATTAGCTTTACTATCTCTAATTCTATGTTCCAAGAATATTCTATCATTTTTAATTTTTATTATTCCTTGTTTATAACCTAACGTAACTATATCATGTCTATAACTATTTAAAACTTTTTCAAAATCTATTCCGTTTTTTAAAGAATCAAAGTCATGATCTCCTAAAACTACAAAAGTTAAAATATTTTTATCAAAAGGATAAATTCTAAAGAAGTAATCTATTTGGTCTATATTAGTTTCATGTTTCTTATCTCCTCCAAAACTAATTCCATCTATTAAATCTCCTGTTATAATTATTAAATGAATATCCCTATTACTAGCATATTCATAAGCCTTATTAATCAAATCAATTCTTTCATTCTTTGAACCTATATGTAAATCTGATAAAACTAAAAACTTTAATTCAACTTCATCACTTCTAGTTAGAATAACTTCTTCTTTAGGTAAATTATTATCCCTTTCCATCTCTTTATTTAAACTATAAATTATATCTCCACTTGAAAAGTAATTTCTTTTATATTCTAATCCTTTATTCTTAATGGTTGTAATAAGATTATATATTTGTTTATTAGAAAGTCCTAATTCAATACTTATTTCATTTATAGTTTTATTTTCATTTATTAAAGATAAAAGTCGATACGTTAACTCTTTCATACAAAAAACCTCCATTAAGATAATAATACTTAACAAAGGTTTAAGTCAACTAAATCTGTCAATTTACACTTATTTTATTTTAGAAATTATTTCTTTATGTTCACTTGACGCTAAGAAACTTTTATCTAACATTTCATCTTTAGCTAGTTTTTCATATTTTAATTTTAAGATTTTCCGAACGGAATTATCTATTTGTTCTTCTTTAATTTTTCCTTGTTGAACTAAATCTTTTATTGTTGTAATAGCACTGGTTGAAGTAGCTGGCATTAAAAGTAAATCAACTCCAGCATTAATGGCCATTTCATAGATTTCTGATTCTTTATAATTTTTAGTTAAAGCACCCATGTTAAGTGCATCCGTTACTACTAAGCCTTTAAATCCAAGTTCTTCTTTTAATAAATCCGTTATTAAGACTTTTGATAAGGAAGCTGGGGTATTACCATCAATCTTGGGAATTGCTAAATGACCGATCATGATAACTTCGGCACCTTCCTTAATAGCATCCTTAAAAGGAATAAGATCATTACTTAATAGCTCTTCTTTAGTTTTATCAATAACTGGTAAGTCATAATGTGAGTCAGTTGTCGTTCCTCCATGACCAGGAAAATGTTTATAAACAGGAATTACTCCTTTATCTTCTAAGCCTTTTGCAAGCGATAACCCCATACTACTTACTAATTCGGGAGTTGTTCCAAAACTTCTTGAACCTATAAAACTTTGATTTTTATCTTTAACAATATCAAGAACGGGAGCAAAATCCATATTAATTCCAAATACCTTTAATTCTTCAGCCATCACTTCCCCTACTTGATATGCTAAATCTTTATCCTTAGTTTCTCCTAGTTTAAACATCTCAGGAATCGTTGTAACTTCTGTTCCCTTGATAGCATTTAATCTTTGAACACTTCCTCCTTCTTGATCAACTGCTAAGAACAACGGAATCTTTGATGACTCTTTAATTGTTTTTATTAAACTAATTGTATTATCATATCTTGTAAAATTCTCACTAAAGAGAATAAATCCTCCTGGTTTATTATTATATAAAGCATTCTTTAAAGTATTATCAACATCTCCACTTCGATAAGAAATAATTAACATTTGACCAATTTTTTCTTCTAATGTTAAACTATTTAAAGTCTTTTCAACATCATTTTTCTTAGACCCCATGATTTTATTAATATCACTATCGGTTATAACTAGATAACCTAAAAGTCCACTTGCAAGTATTATCAAGATGATTAAAAAAATTACTATACCTTTACCCTTCATCTTAAACTCCTTCTACTCTATAATTTTAACATACTTTTAAATAAAAATATATAAAAAGTAGTTATTTTTTTCTAACTACTATTATTTCTCATTTTTTAATCTTTCAATAAAATTATCTAAATTATTTTGATAAATTAAATTTATATCTTCTTTATCAATCTCAGCTTTATCCCAATCATGACCATATAATCCCATAAAATTTAACATAAGTTCAATCTTTAACCACTCTGAATCATTTACTAAATCTAATAAAGTTGCAATTTTATTAACCATATATTTATTAAGAGTTTTCATATCATCTTCGGTTAACTTATTATCAGCATGCATATCTTCAACGGGACCATTTCTAAATATATAATGAGTTAAGGCTTTAGCAATCCAATCAATATTTTCTTTACCCATAAG
>CANRHS010000137.1 GCA_947630495.1 uncultured Bacilli bacterium
TGTTTCATTATCTTAAGTCCATTAAATAAAGTATTATCTTTATATTCAAGATTAAAATAATAATCAAGCATAGACATATTTAAAGTTTTACCAAATCTTCTTGGCCTTGGAAAACAAATTGCTTTTGATGTATTATCTATTAAATCTTTAATAAATAAAGTTTTATCAATAAATAAACTATTACCTTCTATTAATTCTTTAAAATCATTAGTTTTTGTATTAATTATTCTCTTCATTATAAAACATCTCCTCTGATACAATGATATCATAATTGCCTTATAAAGTAAACTATTTAACTAAAACTATTTCTGTTCTTTAATTTACGCTAACTAATCAATTTTAACTAATTTTTTAGAATTATTTAACTTTAATTCTTCTAAAACTAACTCTTTATTATTTAAGTAATTCTTAATTTCATCTTTATAACTAGAATTATCAATTAATTTTTTTATTTTATTATCAATCTTAATATTATCATCATCTATTTCTAATATATATCTAAGAATTAAATATATAATCATACTTTTATTAAACTTAGATTCTTTTAATATATATATAAATCTTGATATATCTTTATTAAAATAATAATTAACTCTAAATTCTACTTTTTCTTCAATTGTACCTCTTTCAAATCTTTCTTCAATTAATAACTTATATTCATTATAAATATCCAGGATATTTAAATCTTCTATTATTTTTAAAGGATTATTTATATATTCTAATAATTCTTCTTTATAAATACTACTTTTAGTTTTATCTCTTATTTTTTTATTAATAGAACTACAATATAATCTATCAATAATATTATATTTATATATATCAACATTTCCCATTTCAAAACCATATCTTAATATAAAATATAACTTTTCCATAAAACTAAATTTTAAATCTAAAAATAATTTTATATTAGTAATTTGTTTATTTTTAATTCTATTTACTAGTTTATCTACTACAATATTTAAATTATCAAGATCACTTATATAATAACTCTTTCTTATACCTAATTCTTCTCTATAAACATCTAATTCTCTTATCTTAGTAGGATTAGTTAAAATTCTTCTTTCTATTTGTTCAACTCTTTGTCTAGTAATTCCATATCTTAAAGCAATTTCTTCTCCTGTTTCTCCATACTTATATTTTCTTATAATTATATCTTTTTCTCTATCACTTAAATTTAAACCTTCAAATAATTCATCAAATAAATTAAAGTTAGTAATATCAGGTATTGTTTTATCAAGAACTACTTCTGAAATAGGAATACTATCATCTTCTAAAATTATTTTTTCATCTAAACTTACTAAATTATAACTAAGACTAATAACTCTTTCCATAAATCTAATATAATCATAATCCATATCATATTCTATATGCATTTCATAAGAATTAGGTTCATGTCCTAATTTATTAATTAAATTTTCTTTTAATTTAGAATATTTCTTTCCTAAACTTTCAAGTTTAGCTGGAATTCTAATAGTTTTACTTTCATTTTCTAAAGTTCTAAAAAGAGACTGTCTAATCCACCAAGTTGCATAAGTAGAAAACTTATATCCCTTATCAGGATCAAACTTAGAAGCTGCTTTTATTAAACCTTCATTTGCTATTTGTCTTAAATCATCTAACTCAATACCACGATTTTGAAAAGAATATGCAATACTATCGGCTAATCTTAAATTATGCTTAATTAACTCATTAAGAGCCTCTTTATCACCTTTTTTAATTCTTCTTCCAAGTTCTATTTCTTCTTGATAAGATAAAATTGGTATTCTTCTAATTTCTATACAATATAATCTTTCACTATCAAGTCCATTTTTTCCATATAAACTATTAATATCATAATTACTACTTATTTTTTCTTCTTTTTCTTCTTTTAAACTTTCTATATCTATATTATTAATAATACTATATATACTAATTAAAGATTCTAACTTAGGATTATTCTTAAGATATCTATATTTCTTATTAGAAATAATATTATTAACTATTACTTCTAATAAATGATTAATTAATGTATTATCTTTAACTACTTTAAACATAATATCTTCATTATCAGAAACCTTAATAAAGTTTAAAAAATCCGAAAAATTTCTTAAATAATTAACTATATTTCTTATATCATCATTAGTTTTATATACTTTAGTATAATTATTAATTATATTAAAAGGATCTTTCTTAACTTCTTCTAAAGTAATCTTATCTAATTCTTCTTTTATTATTTTTTTAACATTATTATTATTAATTTCATCTTTTCTTTCAAATAATCTATCAATTAGTATTTTTTTTAACTGGTTACTATCAAATAATAAAAATAAATAAGAATTATATACATCAAGTATATAATTTAATAAACTATCATAAAATTTATTTTTATTCATTTCTATCCCCTCCATTAAATTCCATAATATATTACTACAATTTATTAAAAATGTCAAAGAAAAAAGCATATAAATGCTTTAACTTACCTATATTAATCAATTTTCTAAATTAATACCTTAAATTATAATTTCTCCTTTCTTTCAAAAAGAAAGACTCTTATAATAAAAGTATAGTTTAATTCTACAAAATTTGATAGAATTATACTGGGAGGAAAAAATTAT
>CANRHS010000138.1 GCA_947630495.1 uncultured Bacilli bacterium
GTCTTTGGTCCTATTGTACAATTGAATGTTGCATCTTCTTGGCTTGAATCACTCCATCTAAATTTCTCTTTTAAATGAGCTTTTACTTCATAACTATTTGCGTCAGTTCCTTGGACTTGTGTTATTGTATATCCTTCTTTATCTAGATTACTTTCGTCTATTAAATCTTGAGAACTTCCGGTATAGGTTAAGCCTTGTTTACATAGTTCACTTGTTGGCTTTTCTACTTTTACAAATCTATCTGGGTTCATTAACACTGTAAAACTATATGTTTTGGAATTCTTTCCTGCCTCATATTCTGCATAGTAATCATAGATTCCTGTTTCATCGATTGTTACCTTGGCTTCCCACGCTCTTGTTGTTTCATTATATGATGCAGTATAATCTGTTGGTTCTTCTAAACTCATTGTTGAGATTGGATTTTCTTTTGATTTTTCTACTACAAACTTTGTTACCTCTCTTTTAGAACCTAAGGTTATTGTTACATCTTCATCTGATTGAACTGGTTGTTTTAAGTCATATTTTTCTCCTGACTCGTTTGTTGCATTTAATATTAAATAATCTTCTGTTAAATCTTTTGGATCAAAGTCTCCTCTTACTGCTACTTTAACACTGGCAAATACATTATTATTCCAAACTTCGGCTGTATAATCTGCTCCCTCCATATTTCCTATC
The DNA here is from genome assembly GCA_947630495.1 of uncultured Bacilli bacterium. Taxonomy (GTDB): domain Bacteria; phylum Bacillota_I; class Bacilli_A; order RF39; family UBA660; genus RUG591. Next base: position 676 of record CANRHS010000138.1, read on the forward strand.
TTGGCATCTTTTGATATCCACATATATAATCTATATGTATATTTTATTTCATCTGTTGTCTTGGCTGGTACTTTATCTACCCAAATTCTTCTATCGTTTATTGAATCATAACTTCCTTCTTGAATTAGTTCTTCTTCTTGTCCATTTTTTACTTCAACAAGTCTAAATTTAAGTAGACTTGGTTTTATTCTTACATTTCTAGTTTCATTCCCTTCTCCAGTTGGTTCTTCTCCTTCTTCAAGAAGTATTTCATAGATTACATCTTTCTTGTACTTATTCTTTCCCTCTACTGAAAACTGAAAGTAATCATCTGGATTATACGTTACACTTGGCATAGCCTCTTTGATATTAACTGTATCTCCTTCTGTGAACTTCATGTAAATGTCTCCGCTTATCAAAGTTTGGTTACCTAAGGTATTAGAATATGTCCAAAGAGCATAAGCACCTCCTATTGTTAAGACTAATACTAATATTGCAACTAAAGCAATTACTACCTTTCTTTTGTTTTTTGTTTCCATAATATTTTTACTCCTTCCTTTTCCTGAAAACATAAAAAGACATAGAAAACAATAGTATTAATATACTATTTCTCTATGTCTTAATTTGTTAATTAACAAATTTATATTATGTATTAAATTTGATAAGCCCCCCCCATGGTAAACTGATTGCTAACTATAGTTCTTGATACATTTAATAATTTTACATTAGTTTTAACCATAAGGGTTCAACTCCTCTCTACAATATAATAATATCATAAATTTAAAATTAATCAAGTATAAATTTCAATTATTTTACAAATATCATGTAAAGTTATTTCTATTTCATAAAACTTTCTTTAAATAAATTAACAAATTCATTCTTAATTAATTCTTTATTTTCTACTCTTGTTTGGTTTTTAACTTTAATAACTTTATTATAATGTTTATTATTATCTTTATCATAGATACTTAAGAAAACTGTTGCATTATCACCAACTAAATTATTAGGATCATAATCATTTATCTTACCAGTTACTCCGACTCCATAATTAGAATTAGTAAACTTTGAAATATTTAAACTCATACTATCTGCACATTCCATACTATAAACCGAATACTTATCAATTATCTCTTTATCTACTCCCATTTTAATTTTATATTCATTTGAATAAGTAACGGCTCCAAATTTAAAAACTAAACTAGAACCACTTACATTTGTAATACTTGATGCAATATAACCTCCGGTTGCTGACTCCATTGTACTAATAGTTTTATTATTCTTATTTAAAAATGAAATTATCTCTTCCATCATCCAACTCTCCTCATACTTTTTGTTTTTACTTTTCTATAACTTAAATCATTAATTATTTGGAAATTATAAAATAACTTAGATGAACCTACAATCCCCTTTTCTAATTCCAAGGGTGTTAATCCTTCTAACTCTACTTCTTTAACTTCTTCTATGAATTCTGGATAATCAAGATTATCACTTTTAACTACTCTTTCATATAACAAGATTCCTAAAATAGCATCTTCATATATTTCTAAATAAGTACCATCTGGATTTTTTACTATTTCTCTATCTAAATAATAGAAAGTATCATTAAAATGTTTAAAACCATTTAAATTATTAATTACTTCATTATTTAAATAATCTTGATAATCATCTTTAAATCTAACTACAATTAAATCTTTAATTTCATATAAATTCTCTAACATATATTCTCCTTCTAACAATAATAATTATATCAATAATAATTAAAATAATAAAGATTATCATTGTAAATTTATGTAAAATATTTACTTTTTATTATTATTTATCATTTTATTATCTAGTTGGTGGTAATTATGAAAGATGAAATTATAAATGATTTAGAATCACCATCTCGTATGAATAGACTTCTTCAAGGAGATGTTGGTAGTGGAAAA